>NZ_JCBDGH010000089.1:0-35790 GCF_059833955.1 Vibrio sp. R15-SG3-ISO1A | reverse complement strand
AACCAAAACCGCACTCTGTTGCGAGTGATCGACCACCAGTGCCCAGCGATACAGGCCGACGGCCATATCTGGTGTGGTGAGATCGTGCATCGCATGCACAGGTAACTGTTCCACGCGGCGGCCCAAATCGTAGGCAAAATAACCCAATGCACCGCCCACAAAGGGCAGTTCCCCGTCGTAGTCTGTGTCACTTAACCAGCGCTGTTGCGTGTCGTCGAGCAGCTGAAAAGGGTCTAACTTGCTGTCCATTTCCCCCTCAGGCGTGACCACCGTACTGGTATCGCCACGCGTTGTGACGGTGGCAATAGGCTGGGCAACCAGAATATCGAAACGGCTATCGACATGATCTCGTGACGGTGAACGTAACAACATCGCCCACGGCATCGACGCAATCGGGGCAAATAGCGTCGTCGCTAAGTGCGGATCATAAGAAAGAGGTTTGATTTGTAAGCCATTTGGCGCGTTGTTATTCATTTGTTTAATTTGTGACAAAGAGATCGTTCGTTGCATGGTATCAGAGGGAAAGCAAGAGTATCATAATGGCAACTCTGGTCGCTACATCGGCGTTTGACCCTATTACGGCGTTGGTCATACGACTCCTCTTAAGCAAACGCGTATCTATCGGCCTTATAATAAGGAAGCATAACGATAAAAGAGGCATGCAATGACGGTAATTCGCAAGCAGGATGTGATCAGCAGTGTGGCTGACGCACTTCAGTACATCTCTTACTACCACCCATTGGACTTTGTTCAAGCCCTAGAAAAAGCCTACCACAAGGAAGAGAGCCAAGCCGCGAAAGACGCGATTGCTCAGATTCTAATTAACTCGCGCATGTCCGCAGAAGGGCACCGACCTATCTGCCAAGACACCGGCATTGTGACCTGTTTTGTCAATATCGGCATGGCCGTGCAATGGGACTCCACCGACATGACGGTGCAGGAAATGGTCGATGAGGGTGTGCGCCAAGCCTATACCAACCCTGACAACCCACTGCGCGCCTCAGTACTGATGGACCCTGCCGGTAAACGCATTAATACCAAAGACAACACGCCAGCGGTGGTACACATCAATATGGTGCCGGGTGACAAAGTTGAAATTCAAATTGCGGCCAAAGGCGGCGGCAGTGAAAATAAAACCAAAATGGTGATGCTCAACCCATCCGATGATATTGCAGAGTGGGTAGAGAAAACCTTGCCAACCATGGGCGCAGGTTGGTGTCCACCGGGCATGCTTGGCATTGGTATCGGTGGCACTGCTGAAAAAGCGGCGGTATTGGCGAAAGAATCATTAATGGAGCACATTGATATTCAAGAGCTCATCGAACGCGGCCCGCAGAACGCAGAAGAGGAGCTTCGTTTAGACATCTTCAACCGTGTGAACCGTCTAGGTATCGGCGCGCAAGGTTTGGGCGGCTTGACGACGGTTGTTGACGTTAAAATCAAAACCGCGCCCACTCATGCAGCCTCCAAGCCTGTTTGCCTAATCCCGAACTGCGCCGCAACGCGCCACGTTCACTTTACGCTTGATGGCAGCGGCCCTGCGGATCTGACGCCGCCGAAAATCGAAGAGTGGCCAGACATTACCTGGGAAGCGGGTGAAAACACCCGCAGAGTGAATCTCGATACCGTGACGCAAGCAGACATTGAGCAATGGAAAACCGGTGAAACGGTGCTGTTATCAGGTAAAATTCTGACCGGCCGAGATGCGGCGCACAAACGCATTCAAGGGATGCTAGAGAGCGGTGAAGGCTTGCCTGAAGGCGTGGACTTAAAAGGCAAGTTTATCTACTACGTGGGCCCCGTTGATGCGGTGGGCGATGAAGTCGTTGGGCCTGCTGGGCCAACCACCTCAACCCGTATGGACAAATTCACCGATATGATGCTCGAACAAACTGGTATCATGGGCATGATAGGCAAAGCCGAACGCGGCCCGGCAACGGTTGAATCTATCAAAAAACACAAAGCGGTCTATTTGATGGCCGTAGGCGGCGCGGCTTACCTAGTGGCGAAAGCAATCAAAAAAGCGCGTGTCGTCGCCTTTGAAGATTTGGGTATGGAGGCGATCTACGAATTCGAAGTGGAAGATATGCCCGTTTCTGTCGCCGTCGACTCCAATGGCGTGAACGCTCACCAGATTGGCCCAGACACTTGGAAAGTGAAAATCCAAGAGATGGAAAGCCAAGCTTAAGTGTGAGAAATCGCTGATTTCATTAGGAATCAGTTGACAAAGGTGCGAATGAGTCGCACCTTTTGTTTAACGTCTACTGGTATTAGGAGTGCACATGCCTCGTTTTGTACAAATCTTACAGCTGATCATCGCTGCAGTTGTTGGCGCCTTCATCGGCTACGACTTAATCCTGCACGGTATCAGTATCTTCAATGAGAAATACGTCACCATTACCTGTGTGCTGTTTGTGTTGGTTGAGATTAGCTTGTTTGTTATCTACAAATTGATTGAAGACGATTAAGCGACGCTCAAGCGCAATCTCGATTTGCTAAGCCTCTGATTTTAATCAGGGGCTTTTTTGTTCATCTTTGATTAAGATTGAAGTCGGTACCTTTAGTACAAATGATCAAAAGAGGCCATTCATGTCCATTCCCACGCCGATAAAACAGCTCTCACAAGAGATGCAAGATTTGCTCAGTCGCAGTATGGATTCTCACGTGCGAATCGCGGTCACGGGGTTATCTCGTGCAGGGAAAACCGCGTTTATCAGCTCGCTCGTCAATCAACTGCTGCATGCCTCGACCCATGAGGCGCTTCCCCTGCTGGAAGCCTCGCGTGAAAAGCGAATTATTGGTGCGCGACGTGAACCGCAAACCAATCTCATGGTGCCGCGCTTTGCCTATGATGAGGCGATGCGGGCCTTGTATGCGGAGCAGCCCGATTGGCCGTTACCCACTCGTGACGTGAGTGAAATTCGTTTAGCGCTTAAGTACAAGCCGAAGAAGCGAAGCAAAAAGTTGTTAGGCAGCAGTGCAACGCTCAATATTGATATTATTGATTATCCAGGCGAGTGGCTGCTGGATTTGCCATTGTTGGAGATGGATTTTGATCAATGGTCTGAGCAGCAATTTGCTGCGTTGAAAGGCGAAAGAGCTCAACTGGCCGAGCCTTGGCTTAGTCAGTTAGCGCAATTTTCGCCCCAAGCGGACGCCGATGAAGAGCAACTGGCCGCACTGTCAGCCGCCTACACCGACTATTTGCATGCCTGTAAAGCCGCGGGGCTACACTGGGTACAGCCGGGGAGATTTGTTTTGCCGGGCGATTTGACCGGGGCGCCTGTATTGCAATTTTTCCCTTATGTGGAGAAAGAACAAGGGAAACAAGTAAACAAAGACAGCCAGTTAGCGATGCTCAGAGCGCGCTATCACGAATACCAAACCAAGGTTGTCAAAGCATTTTATAAGCACCATTTCGCCACGTTTGATCGCCAAATTGTGCTGGTGGATTGTTTGCAGCCACTCAACGCGGGCGCGGACGCTTTTCATGACATGCGCGGCGCGTTAGAGCAACTGATGGGCAGTTTTCGCTATGGGAAAAGCCACCTGTTGCGGCGTCTGTTCTCGCCTACCATCGACAAGATTTTGTTTGCCGCTACCAAAGCCGATCATGTGACGCCCGATCAGCACCCACACTTGGTTTCACTGCTGGGCCAGATGGTTTACCCAGCATGGCAAGCCACCACGTTTGAGAATATCGAGATGCAGTGCCTCTCCATTGCTTCTGTACAGGCAACCCAACCGGGCTTTGTGACCAAAGCGGGGACGTCTTACCCTGCACTAAGAGGTGTCGACCTTGGCGGTGAGCCGCAAACCATTTATCCCGGCGAAGTGCCGAGAAAACTGCCCGATGCCAGTTATTGGCAGCAACACGGTTTTGAGTTCACGGAATTTAGACCGCAAAAAGCGCAGATCGATGCACCACTACCTCATATCCGAATGGATAAAGTTCTGCAGTTTTTGCTGGGAGATAAATTGAAATGAATCAGCATGAAGAGCACCACAGTGAACCTCGTTTGAAGAAAAAGCAGGTCTTTGAGTCCACGCCTAATGAGGACACGCAGTGGCAAGGGGAGGCGCAGTCACAGGCGGACGACTTGACTCTCAAGCAGGCCTTCTCGTCCCAAGAGTCCTTCGCACCAGTGAGCATTGATGATGAGGTGGAAGCGGATGAGGCCATTGAGAAGCTAGAAAACTTGCGACCGAAAAAACGCACCAGTCGTTGGGTAACCGTGCTGCTTACGGCCTTTGCTGGATTGGTGGGCTGGCAAGCGGTCGATTCACTCTATGGTGCAATTCAAGCGGGGGATTGGCTGACATTAGGCTGGACTGGATTTGTCGCCGCGTTGGCCGGCCTTGGTGTAACAGCGCTGGGGAAAGAGTTATGGAAACTGCGCCGCTTGCGTCACCATTTTAGCGTACAAGAACAAAGCCAAGCGCTGTTGAAGGCCAACAGTGTTGGCCAAGCGAAGGCGTTTTGTGAGCAGTTGGCCAAGCAAAGTGGTCTTGATGACAAGAGCCTTGATTTTCAGCGCTGGCAAGAGGCGGTGACCCAATCTCACAGCGACGCTGAGATTCTAGAACTGTTTGATGCGTTGGTCATCGCAGAGCAAGACCGACGCGCCAAAGCGATTGTCACTCAACATGCAACGGAGTCCGCGGCGTTGGTGGCGATCAGCCCGTTGGCGATCGCAGATATGGCCTTGGTCGCGTGGCGAAATTTCAAGATGTTGGACAAGCTAGCGGCGGTCTACGGTGTGGAGCTGGGCTATTGGTCTCGGCTGACGCTGTTTAAAGCCACCTTAGTTAATATGGCCGCGGCGGGAGCGAGTGAATTAGCGGTCGATGCCAGTATCGACTTGATGTCAATGGACTTAGCAGGTCGCTTGTCTGCGCGTGCGGGGCAAGGACTTGGGGTTGGCATACTCACAGCAAGACTCGGCATCAAAGCGATGGGACTATTGAGGCCGCTTCCTTGGTTGGCGGGGAAACAAGTCCGATTGGGTGAGATTCGTAAGCAAATTGTAGAAAAAGTCGTCGCTTTATCGGTCAAATAGCGCGAATGTGAGGCAGGCAAGCGCATGCGGCTTGACGAAAATCGGGGCTTAGGCGACACTTCTGTCAACTTTTCGTGACACCCAAATTAGGAACGGATCTGTGCGCTTAGAAGTACTATGTGAAGACAGGGTTGGTCTCACCCGCGAGCTACTCGACATCCTTGCCTCTAAGGATATCGACTTACGCGGCATCGAAATTGACATCTCGGGCATCATTTATCTCAACTGCCCAGACATCGACTTTGACACCTTCAGTGAACTGATGGCAGAAATACGCCGCATTTCAGGTGTCGACGACGTACGTAAAATTCAGTTCATGCCGATGGAGCGCCACAATACAGAGCTGATTTCGCTGCTGAACAATCTACCTGAGCCTGTATTGGCCATTGATCTCAAAGGCAATGTCGATATGGCTAACCATGCGGCGACGAGCTTGTTCAATCTTGAACCACAAGAGATGCTGGGTCACCCTGTGGCTTCGCTGCTGCCCAACTTTAACTTTTCAAAGTGGATAGATGGCAAGATCAATCGCCAACGGGAAAATATCGTTATTGGTGGGCTGGATTACTTGATGGAAGTCATGCCGGTTTACATTACCGATGAAACTAATGTCTCTGTACTCGCCAGTGCGATGGTGATGATTCGCTCAGCTCAAGAGAAGAGCTTGTTTGATGACTCGCTTCCACTGCACAACAATCTCGGCTTTGAGCATTTTGTCGGTATTTCCAATCGCCATAAAGCGCTGATCAGCCAAGCGAAGAAACTCTCTATGCTTGATCAACCCCTGCTGATTCAAGGCGAAACCGGCACCGGCAAAGAGATGCTCGCGCGTGCATGCCACAATCGCTCTCATCGTGCGGATCACCCATTTTTGGTATTGAGCTGTGCCTCGATGCCTGATGATGTGGCGGAAACCGAGCTGTTTGGTCACGCGCCGGGCTCATTCAACCATCAACAAGGCCACAAAGGGATCTTTGAACAAGCCAATGGTGGGACAGTGTTCCTCGACGAAATCGGTGAAATGAGTCCACATTTGCAGATCAAACTTCTGCGATTGCTTCAAGATGGCACCTTCCGCCGAGTGGGTGAAGAGCACGAAGTGCATGTCGATGTGCGTGTGATTGCCTCTACGCGCCACAACTTAGCCGATCTAGCGGAGTCAAAAGCGTTTCGTGAAGATCTTTTTTATCGCCTTAATGTCCTCACCCTCAATATTCCTCCTCTGCGTGAGCGCACTAACGATATCGCAGTATTGCTCGACCTATTTGTCGCTAAATACATGAAGCAGTTGGGTGTGGACAAACCCACTCTCCAAGAAGGCTTGGTGGATCAACTGGTCAATTACCATTGGCCGGGGAATATGCGCCAGCTAGAAAACATGGTCCTTAGAGCGCTGACGGAACTGGAAAGCGATACGTTAACGGTCGATCTTTTCCATCTTCCGCAACTAGAAAACAGCCACGGCAGCAGCGCCAAGATCAATCTAGACGGTTCATTAGATGACATTATGAAAGACTATGAATCACAGGTGTTAGAGCGTTTGTATCAGTCGTTCCCATCGAGTCGTAAGTTGGCCAAACGCCTCAACGTCTCGCACACCTCTATTGCCAATAAACTGCGCGAGTATGGGATCAGAAAAAACTAGATGAAGCGAATCAGTACCCCCACCAGCGTATTTGAGGTCGATGGTGACGTCACACTACGCACGGCAGAGCCAACCGATGGTCAGATGATCAGTGATTACTTTGTGGCGAACCGCGAACACTTAAAGCCTTGGGAGCCTGAGAGAGAAGCGCCGTTTTATACCTGTTCAGGTTGGACTCAACGCCTGATCAAGTTGCATGAACTGCACAAGATGGGCCTTGGCTATTACCTGCTTATTCTCGACACGGATTCCGGCGAGATGCTTGGCACGATTTCGTTTAGCAATATCTCGCGTTTTCCTGCTCACACGTGCACGGTAGGCTACTCCCTTGGTCAAAGCGCCCTAGGACGAGGTGTGATGACCCGAGCACTGCGTTTAGCGGTGAACTACATGTTTGAGATTCAAAACCTCCACCGAATCAACGCCAGCTATATGCCAAGAAACACAAGGAGCGAAGCGGTGTTGCAGAGAGTGGGGTTTGAAGCAGAAGGCTTCGCAAAAGCGTACTTATTGATCAATGGTCAGTGGGAAGATCACAAACTGACGTCGTTAATTAATCCACATTGGAAGGCGAATTGAATGACACGCTTAGAACAGCAGCTTAATCTTCTGATTGAGCTCGACCAATTGAAAAGCGTCTTGCGCCGCACACGAGTCAAGAGCGCGCAGGGCCGATTAGAAAATAGCGCAGAGCACAGTTGGCATGTCGCTTTGATGGCAGTGTTGCTGCAAGAGCACGCCAATCAGCCCGTCGACATCGCACGAGTAGTGAAAATGCTGCTGCTGCACGATATTGTCGAAATTGATGCCGGTGACACCTTTGTTTATGATGCCAAAGCGAGCGCTGAACAAGAAGAAAAGGAACTGAAAGCCGCGCAGCGCCTGTTCGCAATGCTTCCTAGCGATCAGGGGGAGGCGCTGTTTCAGCTATGGTGTGAGTTTGAACAAGGCCAAAGTGACGATGCTAAGTTCGCCAAGGCGCTCGATAGGCTCATCCCTATGTTGCTCAACTACCACAATGAGGGGCAAAGTTGGCAGGAGCATGGCGTACGCCGAGAGCAAGCGCTAACGGTGAATCGTAAAATTGAGTTGGGCTCCACCGCGTTGTGGGACAAAGCCAAACACCTGATTGAAGACGCGACCAAAAAAGGTTGGCTGAAAGCTGACTAACACGTAGAGGACTATTGATGTCGTACATACCTTTGGATGAATACCAAAGAAAATGGATTTTTACTCACCAGTCAATGCCATTGCCTGAAGAAGACTTGGTGCAACTGCAACCCATGACACAAGCGAGAGCTGCGCAGCTCTGGAAAGAGAACATCAGTGCACAAAGCCCCGATTCAGAGCGCTTTAGCTCATCTGACTGGCCGATGAAAGCCAGCAATTGGTCTGAGAGTGTTGACTGGATGGCAAACTGGGAAAGTGATGACGAGAGTTTACCACAAGCGGTCCTTGAGCATCTTGATTGGCAAGATGATGTCACCGTCTATTTTTGTTACGAGAAATATAACATCATTGAAACCAAGTGGGCCATTTTCAAAAAACACTGGAAGAACTTTTTGTTTTACGATGATGGCCCGATGTTGATTGCCCGCCGCCGTGATCAAGCCTTGTGGTTCAGTGATGACGGCCAAGTAAAACTGGGGCGTCGTAAATAATCAATACGCGGCGCCCAGCCGCTTTTGTCGGGGTGATTGCTTTATTTCCATAAGCGGGAAATGATTATTTTGAACCGCGAATAAAAGTGATTTCGCTCCCATTTACCTGACCTCATAATGCAAGATATGCGCAATTTGTTATCATGTTTGAGACTTATAGTGTGAATATGACGCTACCGTGCATTATCATCCACAGGTAAATATCATCGATAGGTAAGGTTAAGGAAAAGCAGTGGACGCGATCATCCGAGAACTGAAAAAAGACTTTCACTCTAAGCTCAATGCGCTGCAACCCCCTGCGGCGAATAAAGAGTCCTCATTGGCGGTTCTCACCCAAGAGGAATTAAAAGAGTTGGAAGCTCGATGGATTGAGCTCAATATCTGGAAGAGCCAACAAAGCTAAGTCCACACGCTCTGCATTTAAACAACCAAAGACTGACAACCTCAATCTGAGTGAATCGATTGGGGTTTTTTATTGCCTGGCGTAATTGCTTAACAGCAAAAATGTTATATTATAACAAAAGTGATCTTATCGTTGAATTTTACAGTAAGAGTCCCCATAGTTAACGGCAAAGGCGCTATCAATGAACGCGTATAATGATAATAGAAAGTTGCAAGTGAGAACCCATATGGCGGAAGTAAGAGCCAGAGTGGATTTTAAAGTCGGAGCCCAAAGCAACATCGACGCAGAAATCCTTTCTTTTCATGGTCTTAAAACAGACAAAGAACACGTCGCGATCATCTTTAAGCAAGCAGACAAAACGCAGCAAGCGCCTCTGGTTCGCATGCATTCAGAATGCCTGACCGGTGACGTTTTTCATTCCTCTCGTTGCGATTGCGGCGAACAGTTGGACGAAACCATCAACCGCATGGGTGAGCTCGGCGGTATCATTTTGTATTTGCGTCAAGAGGGGCGGGGCATCGGTCTTTACAACAAAATCGACGCCTATCGTTTACAAAGTGAAGGGATGAACACCTACGAAGCCAACAACCATCTCGGATTTGGCGATGACTTGCGTGACTTTACTGAAGCGGCTCAAATGCTCAAAGCGCTGGGTGTAGAGACCATCCGATTGGTCACCAACAACCCTAAGAAAATTCGAGAGTTGAAAGAGCACGGCATAGAGATTCAAGAAGTCGTCAATACCTCTGCTCACCTCAAAGAGGGAAATCAGGGCTACTTACAGGCGAAAGTGTCGCACGGTAAGCATAAGCTCAATCTGTAACACACTCATTTCCCACCAATTATTAAAACCTCACTTTGTGAGGTTTTTTTATATCCGCACTGAATCCTTGCTTGCAAAAAAATTGTAAATTTGTATTATCGGCATTAATAGTGCAAATGATAATAATTAGCACTATTAATGTAAATAATAGTTAAGCTCAACAAGGATGCCCCTTTCATGAACGTAAAGTCTCTATTCGCTCAATCTGTTACTGCATCACTCGTATTGGCGAGTGGGTCGTTGTACGCAGCCAACGTGACCCAAGCGCAAGTGGTCGAACACTATACGGATGTTGCACACGCTGTCTTTGCCGACGCGCTGATCACGGCAAAAGCACTCGACAACGCTATCGAGTCGTTTCTGGCTGATCCATCGGCGGCGAAACTGGAAGCCGTGAAACAAGCCTGGCTCGCGTCACGCGTTCCTTACCAACAATCGGAAGTGTTCCGTTTTGGTAACACCGTTGTTGATGATTGGGAAGGGCAACTCAACGCCTGGCCTTTGGATGAAGGTTTGATTGACTACGTATCGAGCGACTATCAATACGAACTTGGTAATGAAGGCGCGGCGGCCAACATCGTTGCCAACACAGAGCTGAAGATCGGTGCGACGACCTTAGATGTGTCGACCATCACGCCTGAGTTGATTGCGGACTTGAATGAAGTGGGCGGATCAGAAGCGAACGTGGCATC
This sequence comes from Vibrio sp. R15-SG3-ISO1A, assembly GCF_059833955.1. Taxonomy (NCBI): domain Bacteria; kingdom Pseudomonadati; phylum Pseudomonadota; class Gammaproteobacteria; order Vibrionales; family Vibrionaceae; genus Vibrio; species Vibrio sp. R15-SG3-ISO1A. Next base: position 25,506 of record NZ_JCBDGH010000089.1, on the reverse strand, counting down.
GGGCTACCATGCGATTGAATTCTTGCTTTGGGGCCAAGATCTAAACGGTACCAATGCGGGCGCGGGTGCACGTGCTTACACAGATTTTGTCGTGGGGGAAGGTTGTACCAATGGTCACTGTGACCGCCGTGGTCAATACTTGCAAGCGACGGCAGACTTGTTGGTCCAAGATCTTGAGTGGATGGAAAAGCAGTGGTCTGCCGATGAAAAAGGCAACTACCGTGAAGCCCTGCTGGCGGATTCTGCTGAGAACGGTTTGCGTAAAATGCTGTTTGGAATGGGGTCACTCTCTCTTGGTGAACTGGCGGGTGAGCGAATGAAAGTCGCGCTAGAAGCCAACTCAACAGAAGATGAGCACGATTGTTTCTCTGACAACACGCACAACTCTCACTACTACAACGAGCAAGGTATCTACAACGTTTATACCGGGCTTTACAAGCGTCAAGATGGCACACTATTGTCAGGCCCAAGTCTGCATGATCTAGTGACGCAGCAAGATGCGCAAGCGGCAGCAGAGATCCAAAAGCAGTTTGATGTGACACGTGCCCAAGTGGGTGAGTTGGTCACATCGGCTGAACAAGGTCAGTATTTCGACCAATTGATCGCATCAGGGAATGCGCAAGGTAATGCCTTGGTCAATGAAGCGATCATGTCTCTGGTTGCACAGACCGCTTCTATCGAGCGCGCGGCGAAAATTGTGGGTATCACCAACCTAAATCCTGACACCGCTGACCACGAATTTTAATCGTGGTATCAAAATCAAGGGCTCTTTTTAGAGCCCTTTTGCTGTTTTTATTCCCTAGTAGTTTTTGATAGTAGTTCTTGTTTAGATTTAAGGAAAAGTCCCTTTCATCATGTTGTACTCAGCTCTTTCGTTATCCCGCAAACGACCCTCGCGCTCATTGGCTCTATACATACTGGCTTTTGCCTTTCAGCCGATGGCGAATGCGTATGAAGTTAAGTCAGGCGGCGCCACCTCTGTAAACAAAGAGGGACCGAATGCGTATTCGCTCCCAGCGGCGAATTTACCCTTGAGTAAGCGTTTGGATTTCAGTGTCGGTAATAGCTTCTTTCGCAACCCTTGGGTACAAGCGCCTGCATCAACCGATGCCAGAGACGGGCTAGGGCCGCTGTTTAATACCAACGGTTGTCAAAACTGTCACATCAAAGATGGTCGTGGTCATCCACCAGAAGAGGACGACCAGCATGCAGTGTCAATGCTGATAAGACTCAGCATCCCTGCGATGACGGCGGAGCAAAAAGCGGCGTACATTCGTGATGGCGTGATCCCTGAACCGACTTACGGCGCACAGTTGCAAGATTTCGCTATTCAAGATCAGCAAGCGGAAGGGCAAATCAAGATCACCTACACCAACCATGTAGAAACCTTCAGTGATGGCACCACCATCAGGTTGCGTAAACCTCATATTGAGCTGACGGCTCTGGGCTATGGTCCACTTCACCCGGACACTCAGCTCTCAGCGCGTATTGCGCCACCGATGATAGGGCTAGGGTTACTGGAAAGTATCGCCGATGACACACTTGCGCAGTGGGCCGATGAACACGATGAGAATCAAGATGGCATCTCAGGCAAAGTTAACCGCGTGTGGGATATTGAAAAACAGGCCCATGTCATTGGTCGTTTTGGCTGGAAAGCGGGGCAACCGACCTTGATGCAGCAAAACGCCGCCGCATTTAACGGCGATGTTGGCCTCACCAGCCGCTTATTCCCAGAAGAGAATTGCACGCAAGCGCAAAGCCTGTGCCGTGACTTGCCCAACGGCGGTTCACCTGAAGTCAGTGACAATATTTTGGACTTTGTCGAATTCTACTCTCAGCACCTAGCGGTGCCCATTCGCCGCAATATGAATGACCCAAAGGTGAAGCAGGGACAGGCTCTGTTTGCGCGAGCAGGCTGCGACAGTTGCCATAAAACGGACGTTGTGACGGCCGAGCGAGAGGGCTTGCCTGCACTTTCTGGGCAACGCATTCACCCTTATACGGATTTGCTGCTGCATGATATGGGCGAAGGCCTTGCAGACCATCGGCCTGAATACTTGGCGACGGGCCGAGAGTGGCGTACCGCGCCGCTTTGGGGTATAGGCTATACCCAAGAAGTGAATGGGCATACCTACTTCCTCCACGATGGGAGAGCTCGAAACTTACTCGAAGCCGTATTGTGGCACGGGGGAGAAGCCCTCCCTGCCAAGCAGCATGTACTGACATTTAATCAACAAGAGCGTGAGGCGTTGGTCGCCTTTCTCAACTCATTATAAGGAACGTTATGAAGCCCTTTACTCTATCGACCGTTGTTTTAGCGGCGAGCTTGTCTGGCTGCCAAAGCGTCTCTCACTCGACGTCAGAGAGCGGCTATGAAGTCACGTCTCACGTTAGCCAAGGTGTCTATCAAGTGGAATACCTTGCTGCTGCGCGTTTGGCTGACTCAACCCAAGCCTTGCACCGTGAGATGGTGAACTATTGCCAAAATGGTCATCACAACCCAGCACTCAAAACCCAGTGGCAAGCCACGATGCAAGATTGGATGGCGCTCCAAGGTCAGGAGCGCGGGCCGGTACAGGCCCTTGAACAGAGCTGGAACTTACAGTTCTGGCCAGATAAAAAGAACACCACGGGTCGCAAGATGAGCGTATTAACGACATCGACATGGACCGCAGCAGAGATCGCGCAGCAAAGTGTTACGGTGCAAGGATTGGGGGCAGTGGAATGGTTACTCTATGACGCCAGTTCGACACTAGAGAGCTCACAGACCACTTGCCAAACGGCGCAAGCGATCACCGAAACACTCGCCAACAATGCCAATACCATTCACCAAGCGTGGAAAACCAACCCTTGGCAAGCGCTGAACGATGAGCAATGGCTGGCGGAGTACATAGCGTTGCTGTCCAATCAACTCGAATTCAGTATGAAAAAGATGACCTTGCCGCTTGCGGATTTTGGTCAGCCGCGACGCTACTTTGCTGAATCTTGGCGCTCGCAAGTATCGATGGCCAATCTGTACGCGAACGTCGAGGCGATGCACGCCCTTTATCTGGCCGGCGGCAATGGCTTAGATGCACGTTTACGCCGCGAGGGACACAGTGAGCTTGCCGATCGCGTGCTTAACCAATTTGAGCTGATCAGTACCACATGGCCTAAGGACGATAGCTTGTTTACTTTGCTTGAGAGTAAAGAGGGTTACCGAGAGGCGTATGCTCAGTACAACAAGTTGGAGCAGCTGAAGTATCTCATTCACGATGAAGTGGCTGTCGAGTTAGGTGTGGTGATAGGATTTAATGCAACCGATGGTGACTGATTCAACACGCCGACAGCTATTGAAAGCCGCATTGCTCGGCGCCGTAGTGCCTTGTATGCCTATGGGGTGCGCCTCGGCGAAAAAGAATACCGGGCAGCCCGATTTGATTGGTTGTGCGATGACGGGTCCGAATCGCTTTAGCGCGGTGGTGGCCGATTCCACTGGCATGCCGATACGTCAAGTCGCGCTCCCTTCCCGCGGGCATGGTGTCGCGACATCCGCAAGGCTTCACCACGCGGTCGCGTTTGCGCGTCGTCCGGGGCACTACTTTTTAGTGTTTGATTACGATACCGGTGACGTTGTCACTCTAAGCGCTGCAGCAGGTGATCGTTATTTCTACGGTCATGGCGTTTACTCCAATGATGGACAGTGGCTTTATGCTACCGAAGGGGAGCGCGGATCTAGCCGTGGGATCATCGGTGTCTACGACGTGCTGGCGGGTTATAAGAAAGTGGCAGAGTTTACCGGGTTTGGTCTTGGGCCGCACGAAGTGATCGTGATGCCTGATGACCGCTTGGTGATTGGTGTCGGAGGGGTACACACTGATGGGCGGACACCTTTGAATCTCACCACTATGCAGCCGAGCCTAAGTTATCTTGACGCAAACGGCCAGGTGGTGGAACAAGTCTCACTACCTGATAGGCATTTGAGCATCCGACATCTCGCCCATGATGGCGATCAAACCGTGTTGTGCGGTCAGCAATACAGAGGCCAACCGGAGGCGACCCCGTCACTGCTGGCTATGCATAGCGCAGGTGAAGAGATGGTGTCGTTACGAGCAGCGCCGGAAGAGTGGGCGCGCTTTGACCACTACATTGCCAGTATTGCCGCTACACAAGAGTGGATTCTGGCTACCTCGCCAAAAGGAAACTGCTATGGCATTTGGAGTAAGGCGACCGGCCAGCTGGTGGAACTGTCGGCACTGGCCGATGCCTCTGGTGTGGTTGTTCATCAACAACGTCTTATGGTCAGCTCTGGTTCAGGGCAAGTGGTCTCGCAAGAGCAACCCAAGGTGAAAACTCGGCGACAGTCAGGTGTTCAATGGGACAACCATTGGTCGAGGATCACATAGTTCAATTAAATAGCGATTGAGTGTCATACACTTTTAATGGGCGTTCTCATAAACTGTGCACACGCGCCCATTATTTTTTGCCATACTGATCACATGGACGCTGAAAAGCAAACGGCGGAGAGAGCGTATGAAGAGATGGATGATCGGTGTTTGGGTAACCCTAGTAATGGCGTTCCCACTCAAAGCCATGGAGCATTTTCAGCAAATCGGTTGGATTGACAGTAGCAGTCAAGTGCATGAGATTGTTCAATATCCGCAACTGGTGGAGCAGGCTTATCGTCAGAACAGTGACCAGATGATTTGGTTCGATCTGCAACAAAGCACCAAACTTGAGTTCCAACTTGAGGTTATCCAGCAAGCGCAATTCAGCCCTCTGTTTTCACGTCAACTCAGTTATTTGGCCTTCTTTCGTAAGAGCAATCGCTGGCATGAGTATGACATCCTCGCCACTGACACACTGCTGCTCTATCTCAGTTACGCCGAGCACGCACGCTCACAAGGCGAAGATTGGTTTTTTGGCGCTTCACTCAATGCAGCGTTACCTCAGCTGAGCAGTGATGCTTGGCTCGCCTTTCAATCTGCAGCTCACAATCAGCAGCTCGCTGAGTTGATTGAAGCCTACACACCCGACAGCGAAGGCTATCAAAAATTGGTCGATAGCTATCTGGATCTCCTTAAGTATCAAAAGATTGATGTGCCCAAATACACCCAACAAGGTCTAAAGCGGGTGGGGGATACGCTGACCGATCGTGATGTGTTGCTTGAACGTATGGCGATGGTCGGCGTTAACTTAGATGAGGTCAGACGCGATGTGAGTTGGTACGACGTGACACTGGAGCCGGCGATTAAACGCTTTCAAGCGCTACATGGTCTTACCCAAGATGGCATTATTGGCAGTGAGACCATCGGCTGGCTAAACCGACCGATCGAATTACGGATGACAACTCTCGCACTCAATGCAGAGCGGATGCGAATGTGGCCCGCTCAGCGCGACACGCTCATTTTGGTCAATGTGCCGAGCTTTGATATGCACTATTGGCATGCCGGTCAGACGGTTTTCGAATCCAAAGTGATTGTGGGCAAAACCAAACGACCTACGCCAGTAATGCAAACCCGTCTCGACTCTTTGATATTCAATCCCACTTGGAATATCCCATGGAAAATCATGGTCGAGGACATCATTCCTCAGGTGAAACGCGATCCTGAGTATCTGGCTAAACACAGTATCCAGATCATTCCTAAATGGGGATCAAGTGAGACAATTCCGGCCAGCGAGATAGACTGGCAGAACTTGAGACCTAAGTCTTTCCCTTATCGGATGCGGCAGATGTCGGGCAGCTACAATGCCTTAGGTCTGTATAAGTTTAATACCCCCAACGCGCGTGCGATTTATCTGCACGACACGCCAAGCAAAGGTCTCTTTAGTCAAACGTCGCGAGCGTTCAGCTCCGGATGTATTCGCGTTGAACATGCGGACACCTTCGCCAACTTGCTTCTTGCTCAGCAAGGCATGAGTATCAATGATGTCGATCGCAGTGAGTGGGTATCGAACAAAGCCGTAGCGCTGCGCACGCGTATTCCGGTTTACATCATTTATCAAACGGCATGGTATGAGGAAGGGATTGTCCACTACCGCGACGATATTTACCGCCTCGATAAATCCAGTTACACAAAAAGTTAAGCTGACCAAAAATTTACAATTCTATCAACGTACAAAAATAGCCTGACAGCTCAATTACTAAGCAAACGTGCCGCTCAAATTTTTGAGATTGTGCACGTTTTATGCATTTGCACTTATTATTAGACTCGGGTAGTGTCCTGACATCTTGATAACTACCCCATTTGATGAAGGTGCAAAGTTTTGGATTTATCACGCAGACATTTCATTCAGTTGGCAGGCAGTGGCATTGTTGTAGCAAGTTGTCTACCCGGGGTGGCATTCGCATCACGAGCCCAGCAGCCACGTGTCCTCGCTATGAGTAATCTCCATACTGGAGAAGCATTAGAAACCTGTTACTTTGACGGTGCTAAGTACGTTAAAAATGAGCTCAAACGTTTAAACCATTTATGTCGTGACTTTCGACGTAATGAGGTTCACCCAATGGATAAACGTTTGTTTGACCAAATTTCAAAAATACAAACTATGCTCGGTGTCGAAGCCGAAGTGCAGATTGTCTCCGGCTACCGCTCTCCAGCCACCAATGAAGCGCTGCGCGCGCAGTCAAGTGGTGTGGCGAAGAAGAGCTACCACATGCTTGGTCAAGCGATCGATTTTCGCCTCGATGGTGTGGATTTGAAGAAAGTGCGCGATGCCGCTAGAGAGCTCAAAGCGGGCGGCGTTGGGTTTTACCCAAGTAGCGACTTTGTTCACATCGACACTGGGCCGGTACGCTACTGGGCGTAACGGTTGTCAAATCGAACCGGTGGTGTCATAGTTCAGCCAGTTTAACTGTTACTCAAGGCTGAATTATGGCACTCAAATACCAAGTCGTCCCTGTCACCTCCTTCTCTCAAAACTGCTCCATCGTCTGGTGTGATGAAACCATGAAAGGCATCGTCATTGACCCAGGCGGTGACGTGAAGTCATTGGCGACGCTTATCCAAGAGTTGGGTGTCGACGTCGTCAAACTGGTGTTGACTCATGGCCATCTCGATCATGTCGGCGGCACAGAGCCTCTTTCTGATGCATTGGGCGGTGTTGAGATTGTCGGCCCACACAAAGACGATAACTTCTGGTTACAAGGACTAGAAGGGCAGAGCCAAATGTTTGGTTTCCCGCTTACGAGTGCATTTGAACCTCATGAGTGGCTAGAGGATGGCGATACGGTCACGTTTGGTCATCAGCAGTTGGATGTCCTTCACACTCCGGGCCACACTCCCGGTCATGTGGTGTTGTTCAGTCCATCGGCGCAACTGGCGTTTGTCGGTGATGTGTTGTTTAACGGCTCCATCGGTCGAACCGACTTCCCGAAAGGTGACTTCAATACCTTGATTCATTCGATCAAATCAAAACTGTGGCCGCTAGGTAATGAGGTCCGCTTTGTTCCCGGTCACGGACCGGAATCTACTTTCGGCCATGAACGCCGCACTAACCCGTTTGTAGCGGATGAAATGCCGCTGTACTGATGAATCTTCCCCTAAAGGTCGCGAATGCGGCCTTTTTTGTAATCGTTATTCGGGTTCTGCGGCGGCTAGGTAACGTCGCATTAGACCGACAAACTCATCGGCAGGGCGATCAAGGTCTTGGGTAGAGATGAAGATATCATAGTCATAGTAGGCGCGTTGATAGCGCATGCGGTTGGCGAGCATCGCTTGCAAACCAGTAAAGGCATGCCCGTCTTCGTCGTGGTAATCGGCCGAGTCCAACACAATCTCCTCAAAACGCGTTCCTTGTTTGTGCTGTTTTGCGCCAAGGTAAAGTAGTGCACGTTGGCTGAGCAAAATTTCTGTCGCTATCCGAGGGCACACGCCAGTGAGGTAGGGCGAGTAGTGTTTGAGTTTGATGCCTATCCAAGGCAGTGGCTGCTGCCAACCGTCGTTATCGTAGTAACACAGACCAACGCGGCTGATGTTGTTCCATTTCACTACCCAGCCGCCTTTGAACAGATGCTGCTGAAAATGGGTCGACGTTAGGGTGTATTTGACAGTACTTTTTAAAATCAGCCAATAGGCGACGAAGAGCGAAAATCCGAGCAAGAACAGCGCCAATAAGAAGGGTTTAAAACCGGGGGCCCAGAACATTAACGCTGCAAACACCACCAACAACAGAGAAGCCAGTGACACTCGCCACAAGGGGGAAGCAAGGTTGATAGGCTGATTCACAAGGTGTTGCGTTTCCATGTCGCTCTCCGGTCACAATCTGATGACTTCTAATACTACGATGAGCAGGACCGATAAGTTTATACGTTGTTTAAATTGTAGTCTGATCTTGGTAGATAGCGCATTTTTGGCGCACAAAGCCGCCCTAACTCTGTAAATAGTGTGGAAATTTTGGTATAAAACGCGCTTCAAATTTCAACCGCTGCTCGATTCCTCGTGAATCTGCAGTGATACGGAGACAGATTCAATGAGATTAGCTCATAAGCGTAAAGTGCAGATGAAACTGCAAAAACGCATTAAAGCGACGGTAGCAAACATTCAAGCGGTAGCGAAAGCTGCGCCTGCGCCTGCACCTAAAGTAGCCGCTGAAAAACCGGCTGAGAAAGTCGTCGCAGCGAAATCAGTGGACGTGGCATTGACACCGAAACAGCAACAAGTGCTAGACATCGTGCTGGCCAACTGTGAAGGCATCAACCCGAAAGGTATCGGCATCGCAGCTGGTCAAGAAGAGGCGAAAGCGGCTTCATGGGCGACGGGTGCGCTTAAGAAACTGTTGGACGAAAATCTCGTCGTTAAAGAGCAGCTAGCAGGCAACAAGGTCATCTACAAAGCCATATAATCTGCCCGCTCAGTATTGCCGTGCTCTGTGAGTGAGCACAAACACAAGAGCCTCGATGAATGTCGAGGCTCTTGTGTTTTTATCGGGCACGACAACCAGTTTTTAACATTTGTCACAATTATCACATCTTTCTACTGATTCATTTTACTCATCAATTACTACGTATAAATTGATCTTCTACTTATCTGTCTGGTTAATAACTAGCTGATAAGTAGTTATTTATCTATTGTTGTGTAAATTATCCTACGTATTACTACGTAATTCTTTGGTCTAAGGCTTGCGGGGATTGTTAATTTTTCTCCGTGTTCACGCTGATTTAATAATCAATAGCTTTCTACCAAGCTGTAAACGAAACAAAAGTAACTGGATAGTTGCTACAGCTAACAAAGGACGTGAACATGAGTCTAATTAAACAAACGTTGAAACGAGTACTGAAAGGGACCGCGATGGCTGCGGCGCTTGCGGTTGCGGCAACCTCCGCAAACGCAGCGGAAAAAGTCTATCGTCTGAAACTGGCCGAAACTTGGGGACCAAACTTCCCGATTTTTGGTGACGCGACGAAGAACATGGCGAAAATGGCGGAAGAAATGTCGAACGGCCGCCTGCAAATCCGTATTGATTCTGCCAACAAACACAAAGCGCCGCTTGGCGTGTTTGATATGGTGAAATCGGGGCAATACGACATGGGCCACTCCGCGTCGTATTACTGGAAAGGCAAAGTGCCAAACACCTTGTACTTCACCTCAATGCCATTCGGCATGCTGCCCACAGAGCAATACGCTTGGTTCTACTACGGCGGTGGTATGGAGCTGATGGAAAAAGTGTATGCGCCACACAATTTGATGTCGTTCCCAGGCGGTAACACAGACGTGCAGATGGGCGGCTGGTTTCAAAAAGAGATCAACTCAGTGGAAGACTTGCAAGGTCTTAAAATGCGTATCCCAGGCTTTGCAGGCGAAATCCTTGCGGAGCTAGGTGCGAAACCAACCAATATCGCACCGGGTGAACTCTACACCTCGCTAGAGCGCCGCACCATTGATGCGCTTGAGTGGGTAGGTCCATCTCTTGACCTACGTATGGGCTTCCACAAAATCGCGCCATACTACTACACAGGTTGGCACGAGCCAGCAACTGAGCTGCAGTTCCTTGTCAACAAGCGTACTTGGGAAAAATTGCCAGATGATCTGAAAGCGATCTTGCAAGTCGCGATGAAGACTGCTGCGTACGATATGTACACCCAATCTAAGCATGAAAGTGGTAAAAACTGGGTATCCATCAAAACTGAATACCCAAATGTTCAAGTTAAAGATTTCCCAGCGGAAGTGATGACGGCGCTACGTGAAGCGAACGATCGTCTACTTAAGCAGCATGCGGATGAAGATGCGCTTGCGAAGGAAATTCAAGAGTCACAAGCGGCTTATATGCAGCAAGTGCGTTCTTGGACAGACATTTCTACCCGTGCCTACCTCAACAGTTCGGCACAATAACAGCAATAACCTAAGCGCCGAGTTTGTCTCGGCGCAAGCCCAAGAAGCCTCACTCACTAGATTCTGAGTCTAAAACAGAGCGTTTATCGAGTGTAATCAAAGTGTTGTAAGCCTAGCTTGCAACACGCTTTCAAAATTCCATGGAGTAGGGAATGAGAAGTCTTATCTATGTCGAGCGTATTTTTAATCGCTTTGGTGACTTTCTAGGCTGGCTATCCAGTATTCTTTTTATCTTATTGCTTGCCAACGTTGTCTATGACGTGGTGATGCGTTACGCATTTAATGATGTCTCCATCGCGTTCCAAGAAATGGAGTGGCATCTCTTTTCAGCCGTGTTTTTATTGGGTGTCCCTTATGCGCTGAAAGCGGGCGGGCATGTTCGAGTGGATCTTTTCTACGAGCGACTATCGATGCGCGCCCAAGCGATCATTGATCTACTTGGTACGGTGGTCTTTCTTTTCCCATTTTGTTTGTTGGTGGCGTGGTTTGGTATCGATTTCGCCAAAGAGAGCTATGCGTTAGGTGAGACATCGGGCGACCCCGGTGGTTTGCCTTACCGCTGGATCATCAAAGCCATGATTCCGGTTTCCTTCTTCTTTATGGCTATCAGTGGCATTGGATTATTGATCCACTCCCTCAATAAGATTTTTAACCCACAGCTGCTGTACGTTAACAGCAAAGATCAACACTAGGAGACAAGAAAATGGTCGGTATTGTAATGTTTTTTGTCGCCTTGTTTGCACTGCTGCTAGGCTTTCCCGTCGCCTTTACCTTTGGCGGTATCGCATTGATTTTTGGTGTGTGGGCCGAAGGCATGGATATGTTTGCCTTTATGCCTTATCGCATCCAATCCATTATGGAAAACACGGTGCTCATGGCTGTGCCGTTATTTGTTTTTATGGGCTTGGTGCTGCAAAAGACGCGTCTGGCGGAGCAGTTGCTTGAGTCTATGGGGCGCTTATTTGGTGGCGTTCGCGGAGGTATCGCGATCTCCACCGTGCTGGTGGGAGCGTTGCTTGCGGCCTCTACTGGTGTCGTGGGGGCCTCGGTGGTGGCGATGGGGCTGATTTCACTGCCTGTGATGCTTAAATATAATTACGACAAGGGATTGGCCTGCGGCACCATCTGTGCGTCTGGCACACTAGGCCAGATCATTCCGCCCTCTATCGTGTTAATTTTGCTCGGTGATGTGCTGGGTGTGCCTGTCGGCGATCTGTTTCAAGCGGCGGTATGGCCGGGGTTAGTCTTGGTTGGTGCGTACGTCATTTATATTTTGATTTATGCGAAACTCAACCCAGAGGCGGCGCAACCGATTCCAAGTGATGGCAGCATCAGTCGTAAGCAAGAAGTGATCACGGCGCTTAAAGCGGTGATCCCACCGTTGGCCTTAATTGTGGTCGTTCTTGGGTCTATTTTTGCTGGCGTGGCGACACCGACGGAGTCGGCAGCGCTTGGTGGCGCGGGTGCTATCGTTCTTGCTCTGCTTTATAAGCAATTTAGCTGGGGCATGGTGTATGACGCGGCAAAAGAGACGGTTAAAGTGACCGCGATGGTTTTTGCTATCTTGTTGGGTGCCACCGCTTTTTCGATGGCGTTCACCTATACCGGTGGTGACTACTTGGTCGAAGAGTGGATGCTGCAAATTCCTGGCGAGAAATGGGGCTTTTTGATCATCACCATGTTGGTCATCTTGGTGTTGGGCTTTTTCATCGACTTCGTTGAAATCTGTTTCATCATCGTACCCATCATCGCGCCTGTGGCGGAGTTGTTAGGGATCAACATGACTTGGTTTGCTATTTTGATTGCGATGAACTTGCAAACCTCATTCTTAACGCCGCCTTTTGGTTTCAGTCTCTTCTATCTCAAGGGCGTGGCGCCGAAAGGGGTCACCACCACGGATATCTACCGAGGCGTGGTGCCGTTTATTGCGATTCAAATCCTGGTACTGGCGTCGCTGTTGGTCTTCCCTCAATTTTACGGAATGTGATCACTCGATTACAGTTGATTAACAACTCCTGCTAAAGTGGAGGCCACCCAAATCGGGTGGCCTTTGTGTTAAATGGGGAGAAGGAATGCCGTTACAAGCCAAGCTGATCTTGCTTAGCCTTGTGCCTTTGCTTCTGGTGACGGCCATCACCAGTTGGATCTCAATTCATCAGGCGAAAACCCTAGGTGAGCAAGAAATTGAGATTTTTGAGAGTGGCTTAATCAAGTCAAAAGAGTCGGCACTGAAAGACAGCGTCGATCTCGCGTTTGACGCGATCGCCTACATCTATAATGACCCTCATTTGCCGGAAGAGGTGGCCAAACAAGAGGTCAAATCTATCCTCAATAAACTCCGCTATGGCAAAGACAAAGATGGCTATTTTTTTGCCTATGATGGCGAAGGGACCAACTTAGTCCACCCTGTGATGCCCCATCTTGTAGGCGAAAACCTTTACGATCTGCAAGATGAAAACGGCGACCACTTGATTGCCTCTTTGTTGATGCAAGCGCGCAGCGGCGGCGGTTACCACCGCTATTTGTGGCAAAAACCGTCGACGGGGGAAAATGTCCCCAAGCTTAGCTACGCGGCTTGGCTGGATCGCTGGCAATGGATGATCGGCACTGGGGTGTACATCGAAGACATTACCCAAGAAGTGGCCAACTTGCGCTCTGAAGTGAACAAAAACATCGAAACGACCTTTTTCTCTGTGATCGTCATTGTGGTGGTCACGGTCGCGGTGATTGTTGTCATCACCTTGGCAGTCAATCTTCACGAGCACCGTTTGGCGGATAAAAGCTTGAAGGAGCTGGCACATAAAACGGTGATGTTTCAAGAGGATGAGAAGAAGCATCTTGCCCGAGAACTGCACGATGGCATCAACCAACTGTTGGTCTCTAGCAAGTGCCATCTTGAGCTGCTCGGAAATAAACTTGATGACGCCGTCCTTCAGCAATACGTCACTCAGTCGCAAAATTCGCTGCTGACGGCGATCAACGAGGTCAGACACATTTCTCACCAATTGCGCCCGAGCGCATTAGATGACATCGGCCTTGAGGCTGCTCTGAAAACCCTGCTGCACGATTTCAAACTGCACTCGGGGATTGATGTTGAAGCGTCGATCCACACTGAGAAAGGCAAGCTAAAATCAGAAGTGGCAACGACCTTGTATCGTATTGCTCAGGAGTCTTTGACCAACATCGAGAAACATGCACAGGCGAAAAACGTCACCCTAATATTGCAGCAGATGGGCAGCATGCTGCAGTTGATCATTAGAGATGACGGCGTCGGGTTTGATGTGACGTCCGCGTTGAGAAAAAATGGTATTGGACTGAGGAATATGCGCGAGCGCGTAGAATTTATTGGCGGAGAGATTGAAATCGAGAGTGACGCCGGGCTGGGTACTGAAATCACTGTCTTACTCGAACTGGAAGGATTAGTGTATGGATAAACCAATTGAAGTGGTGATCGTGGACGATCACCAAGTGGTGCTGGATGGATTCATCGCACGGTTAAAACAAGAGCCAGAGATTCGAGTAGTAGGCTGTGCCAGTAATGGTTTAGAAGCGATTGATGTGGTCAAGGCACTGAATCCAGATGTGGTTTTAATGGATGTCAGTATGCCGCTGATGAACGGCATTGATGCGACCCGCCTTATCAAAGAAGAAATGCCCGAGGTCAAAGTGCTGATGTTAACCATGCACGATAACCGCGAATACATCATGAAGGTGATGCAGGCTGGGGCGGTCGGCTACATGCTCAAAGAAATTTGTGCCACACGTATGGTGCAGGCTATCAAAACCGTCTATCAAGGCTCAACCTACTTCTGTGAATCAGTAACGCAAACCCTCTTTTCCCAAGAGGTGATTCCCGCCGCGCAAAAACCCAATCCATTGAGTCGCCGGGAAGAAGCGGTGCTTAAGTTGGTGGCACAAGGCAACAGCAGCAAAAAGATCGCGGCGCTGCTCAATATCAGTTTTCGAACCGTTGAGACCCACCGTCAAAACATCAAACATAAGCTCGATTTGCACAGTACCGCAGAATTGGCCAAGTATGCCGTTGAACACGGATTAGACGTTTAACGACCCTAATTAATCGTTACGACAAAAAGTCGCAATTGCCGATTGCATTACCACTTCGGTATAAGGCGTTTTCCTATTAATTCATGGAGCGCCAACGGCTGATGAACGCGCTAATCGATGCACTTTTTACACACGGTTACTATATTTGGGATGATTTTCTTTCAGAACACGAAGTGGCGGAGCTTCGTGATTGCCTACCGGACACCTGGAAAAAAGCACGCATTGGCCGCAATGAAGAGACGGTTCGCGCTGCCTCGATTCGAAGCGACAAAATTCACTGGTTGTCTCCTGCGATGGGCGAACCTGTTCAGGCTTACCTAGACAAGATGGAGCGTATTCGTCTGGCGGCCAACCAGCACTTTTTCCTCGGCCTCTTTGAATATGAAGCGCACTTTGCTAAGTATGAGCGCGGTGACTTTTATCAAAAGCATCTCGACAGCTTTAAAGGCAATGAAAACCGCCGCTTAACGACGGTGTTTTACATGAATGAACAGTGGCATGAAGCCGACCAAGGCGAGTTAGTGATTTACGATCTCAACGATCAAATGATTGAGAAGGTCGCGCCGAAAGCGGGTCGCTTGCTGGTGTTTTTCTCTGAGCAATTTCCTCATGAGGTACTGCCCACCCAAGCGGAACGATACAGTATCGCTGGGTGGTTTCGAGTCAACGGCGTGCAGGGCAACCAGCTCGATATTGCGTGCTAACGCTACGGCCTCCGCGAGCGCCCTCAAAGGCAAAAGTGACAGTTTTCTCGGGTTAGACCGTACATGCCGGCACGACTCGCCAGGTGCTTATTGCCTTCTCTTAGCCCCATTTTATAGCCATCTAACAATCGGTCTTGACGCATGGTGAGGCGATTCACTTGAAACGTCTCATCGGGTGCGATGACTCGAATCTGCGTGCTTTTCGGTGGATTGCGGATAAAGTCGAGCGAGCGGTTGTAGTTCTCTGCTCTCACGGCCATCGCGTTGGCGATGGCGGGATATTTGGCCAGCAATCGCCTCATTAGCCAAGGATGTTTTGCTTTTGGCATTCGATAGCTCAGCGGGTGTGACAGAATCACAGTGATCTCTCTGGCGCCGCGTCGGTGCGCCTCTGCGACAGGGATCGAATCGGACACGCCGCCGTCTGTGTAGCAATTGCCAGAAAAGCAGGGCGTATGTTTGTACGCAATAGGCAGAGCGCAGGTCGCCTCAATCACTTGCTCTAAGTTATGCGGTTTGACCTGATAATAGTCCGCTTCTCCGGTATCAATATTGGTCGCGGCTGCAATCAGCGGCATGTTACCAAACATCATGGTTTCATTGATCGGATAACGACGGTTTGATTCGCGGATAAGCCAGCCGACATCGACCAAATTTCCCCCCTTTAAAAAGCGTCTCGGGTCGTAAAAGCGACGGTCGGTGGCGAGTTGGGTGATGACATTAAAGCTTCGCTCGGGCTGTTTAGACAAGTAACCGATGAGATTGGTGGAGCCAGCCGACACACCAAGCGTAAAGTCGTAAGGGTAGTAGTCTTGGTGGATAAACGTATCCAATACGCCTGCGGCGAAGATTCCGCGCATCGCGCCGCCTTCCACAACCAGTGCTTTCATGCTTTCTCTCAACTCATTTCATTAAACAGGTCTTACCAGATTACGTAAATGGGTCGGTGTTGGTAAATCGTTTATGCAAATTGCTGGGATAGGTCAAATCGAACAACTGGATCAATTGTTTTAAACTATTAAAGCAATAGATTTAAGCGGTTTTACCTATTTACTCTGTGGCGATACATTAAACCCATCACGACAACGCACCGTATAAAAAAGGGCGTAAGTCATTCTCAAACACCTGAGTTTTTTAATTACTTAAGTGGTTAGACACGTTGTTTTAGAGGGCAAAACTATGACATCACAAATTAATCTTATTGGTCTAGATAAAGACAAAGCACAGCAACTCGCCGTTGAGCTCAACGATCTTCTTGCACACTATCAAGTGCTTTACATGAATACCCGTGGTTACCACTGGAACATCAAAGGTCAGCAGTTTTTTGAGCTGCATGTGAAATTTGAAGAGATCTACACTGATCTGCAAACCAAAATCGATGAATTGGCAGAGCGAATCTTGACGCTGGGTTTCACGCCAGACCACAGCTTCACCCAATACCTTGAAGGCAGTACGATTCAAGAGCACAAAAACGCGACACAAGGGAGTGAGTGTGTCAAAGGTTTGGTTGACGGCTTCAGTGTGCTCCTGAGTAAACAACGCACGATCCTAGATCAATCGGGTGACGCTGCGGATGAGGGCACGGCGGCACTGATGGGAGATTACATCCGTGAACAAGAGAAACTGCTATGGATGCTAAACGCGTATTTGCAGTAATGGCACGGCTTTTACCCACCTATTGATGGGGCGCCGAGAAAAAACACTGAGGATATAACCAGTAAAATTTGACGGTTGATGATCATCGACTATACTGTATGTATAAACAGTCAAGGAGGTGGAATATGATATGGGAAACCATTGAACGCGTTAACCGCCTACGTCAAAAGGCGTTGTCAGACCCGGAGTTCATTCAATCAGCGAAGGAGCATGAGCAAGCCATTCGTCATCAAGATGAAAGCTATGAAGCTCGCGCCAAACGGAGCAAGAAATTGAAAGATAGAACTTTGGCCGATATTTACAAGCAAGTCGACTTTGCACCGGATCCCGAAGGTCGGCAACATTAAAGCCTTGCTCCAATCGTCATTTTTCTGTTTAACCTAACTCTAAGCAGCCCACTCGGGCTGCTTTTTCGTTCAGGCTTTTTCGTTTAGGTAAGATGGGTGGCAAAAAAAGAAGGTCGCATCACGCGACCCAATCACAGGAAGTCAACAATGTCAGTCGACAAAGCATATCAACATGGAGTTTTCTCATCCCTAGACAACTTACTTCTAAAGTTTAGTTGAAGATGTGGGAATGAACAGAGTGTGAATTGAATTAATGCTAAGTGGAAAACGAGAGCAGACGCGGCTTAGCGTAGACAGGGCGGGTGGTTATGGGTGCGGCAAGGTCTCATAAATCAAGGGTAAAGGTTCCTATTTATCTGCCGATAACTATACTAGTTAGAGTGGGTTAAGGCCGAAATAGGAGCCAGCCATGAACGACATGGAACAAAAAAGACAATACTATCGCTTAAAATATCCTCGCCGAGCGAGACCAAGTGTGCGCTTTTCTGATGAGCGTTTTCACGTCACTGAGGTCTCGGAAGGGGGGATTCGTGTCGTGATGAATAATTTTACCTCGGTATATAAGGGACTATCGCTTGCCGGTATTCTGGATCTACACTGCGACAACCAAGTAGCCATTGAGGGAGCCGTGCTGCGTATTGATGGTGGAGAGGTCGTCCTTAAACTGAAAAAAGGGCCGACATTTAAACATATGGTGCAAGAGCAGCGTCACATCAAAAATACCTATCCTACCTATTTTGAGCGTTTAAAAACCATCGAAGCGGCGTGATGGTTTCACGCCTTACTCACCGTGTCGCCACCCTGTTAAAGCGTCGTTATTTCGTTAGGTGATGGCTATACACCCCACGCGTTCGCTGCTAATGTCTAGCCACGAGAACGCAAAACCTTTGGAGTGCGACATTGCACGGATTGCCTCAAGATCCCCATTCTCTTTTTGATGTGCCTCACGAGCGCCGAACGCGCACCTCTGATGTCATCCTCGCGTTAGCAGAACAAGCCAGTCAATCGACCATTACCTTGCGTAGCTTGACGCAACGCTTTGGCGATCGCACCTTCGGCTTGTTTTTGGTGCTGATGGCCATTTTTAGCATCGTGCCGTTTGTCTCTCTGTTTGCAGGGCTCATCATCATCGTTTTGGGCTTACAGATGGTGGCAGGGCGACGTCGTGCTTGGCTTCCAGATTGGATTCTTGATCGTGCGATGCCCGCCGCTGCGGTCAAAAAAGCACTGTTAACCTTTGAGCCTAAAGTGCGAGCGATAGAGCGCTACATCCGCCCACGATGGCGATTTACCGAAGCGCCCATTGTCGATCGATTGAACGGCAGTATTGTGGCTGTATTAGGAGTGATTATTGCGATCCCGGTACCCTTGGCGAATTTGGCGCCTGCCCTGGTGGTGATCTTTATGGGGCTGGGTTTGCTTGAGCGTGATGGCTTAGTGCAAATGGTTGCCTTACTTCTCGGGCTACTGGCGATGACGACCATGGGGTATTGGCTATTTATTCATTAACGCCAGAATGAGAGAAACGCATCACACGAATCTATTGACACTGTTTGATAATCAAACTAAATTAACAGTCAAATAGTTTGAAGGTCAAAGTAATATGCGGTCATCATCTTGCCAATCTCACGGTTTTTCCAGCCACAATCATCAAGGGGAAACCCGCACTTTCTATGTCTTACTGCTGACGGTCGTCACCATGGTGGTGGAAATCGTTGCAGGGACAGTCTATGGCTCGATGGCTTTGCTGGCGGACGGATGGCACATGGGTACTCATGCCGCCGCATTTTGCATCACGCTATTTGCCTATCGCTATGCGAAAAGGCATGCCAATAGTGGTCGTTTCTCGTTTGGTACCGGTAAGGTCGGCGTGCTCGGTGGTTACACTAGCGCCATTGCTCTGGGCATTGTTGCGCTACTGATGGTAGTGGAATCGGTTCATCGTTTGATCAATCCTCAACCGATTCAGTTTAATGAGGCAATCTTGGTCGCGGTAATAGGTTTAGTGGTCAATCTTGCCAGTATGGTGTTGTTGGGCGATCATCATCACGACCATCACGACCATCACGACCATCACGACCATCACGACCATCACGACCATCACGACCATCACGACCATCACGACCATCATCATGACCACAATTTGCGCGCCGCCTACTTACACGTGTTGACCGACGCCTTGACCTCTATTCTTGCCATTGTGGCGCTGCTGTTTGGTAAATTCTATGGTTGGCATTGGCTTGATGCCTTGATGGGTATCGTCGGAGCCTTGGTGATCACCAAATGGACGCTCTCCTTGATTCATCAAACTAGCCCAATCTTACTTGATGGAAGCATCGATGATCACTACCTGGATGAGGTGGAGTCAGAGCTGGTGCGTCACGGTGAAGTGGTGGACTTACATGTTTGGAAAATCAGTGGCCATCATCACAGTGCCGCGATCACACTCAGGGTCTCTAACGGGCAGACGGCTGAAGAGATCAAGCAGCATTTAGAGAAGTTTGATAAGATTCATCACCTAACGTTAGAAGTACAGTATGAGCCGCAATGAACACGTTATCGCAACTCAATCACGCACTGACTGAATTTTATGACAAACTGTCATCTTGGGAGCAGTCGGTCGTCAAAGAGACGGGGTATAGCTTAGCCCAAGTGCATACCATTGAAACCTTGGGGGTTAATGGGCCCTTGCGCATGAAAGAACTGGCGCAAAAACTTGGAATCACAACGGGGACGCTAACCGTGCAAATCGATAAGTTGGTCAACGCAGATCTGATTGAGCGATGCCCGCACCCTGACGACCGCCGAGCGATTGTGGTTCGTTTGACCGAGCAAGGGCAAGAGATTCATCAGCGCCACAATCAGCTTCATCTTGAATTGGTGAACGAATTGACTCAAGGACTCGAGGCCCAACAAATTGAGACGTTGCTTCAGTGCGTTAATGCGATGAATGATCAGTTTTGAACGCTGAGCGACGGTGAAGATTGCGCCATAAGCCTCGTCCTATAGAAGGTTTCTATGTAGTGGTCAACTAAAATTGGCCACTTCGGGAATCGGCTTGGGTGCCTCTTCGAGGTCGGTTTTATCGCTGCACACAGTGCCCTATCGGAATCCGGGTTTGCTGGCAGCCGTTAATTTTGGTGATGGTTTGCACTGGAACCGCATCCCATTAGGTTTTGCTATCAAGAGGCTCGGAGGCTAGGGCCATATTCCCATCCAAACAGCGGAGAAAGACAGTCGGCGCGAACGGCGTTGTCAAATAAGCCGTTTTTGATCATCAAGAGAAAAATCAGTTCAATGTTGGTGGAACCGCGATTAAGCAGGTTGAGTGATTTAGGCAGCAAACGCTCAAGCATGAACTTAACCTGTTTATAGCCGCCGATTTGACCATTGTGAAGGAACATCCAATGATCGACGATAAAAGGATGACAATTGGGTCAAAAAATGATCCCAGAGTATCGTGACTCTGGACTCATTTTTAAGTCTACGGTTGTGTAACCAGACTAAACTTTGAAGTTGCCCACGAGATCGTTAACGTGCTCTCCGGAAACAGCCAATGAAGAACTTATTTTCTCAGCACGTTGTAAATCAGCACTTAGCTCTTCAACGATGTGCTGAATCGCGACGAGGTTTTGATTAATATCTTCCGCAACGGCGCTTTGCTCCTCAGCGGCGGCGGCGGTTTGTATCCCCATATCATGAATCGTGCGGACTGACGTTTCAATGCCACCCAAGCGTTGCTGGATTACAGAAGAATCTTGTACCGTTTTTTCTCCACGTTGCTGGCTGGCGGACATTGTTGAGACCGCTTTTTTAACGCCATTTTGTAGCGCTCTGAGCATCTCATTAATCTCTTCTGTACTCGATTGCGTTCGACTCGCCAATGAACGGACTTCGTCTGCCACGACAGCAAAACCACGACCTTGTTCGCCTGCTCGCGCCGCTTCGATAGCTGCGTTCAGTGCCAACAAGTTGGTTTGTTCTGCGATGCCGCCAATCACTTCTATCACACTGGTGATTTGATGGGTTTGATCGCTCAAAGACTCAATGGCATCAGAGGCAATATTCACCTCAGCAACTAATTCGTTGATGCTCCTCATCGCTTCAGCCACCTCTTGCTGGGCATCTTGAATTTGTTGATTTGCTTCGTTTATCGAGTCAGAGGTAAGGTTAGTGTTGTTCGCGACTTCACGAGAGGTCGCGGCCATTTCCGTTACTGCCGTGACGACTTTTTCCGTTTCTTGACTGTGATGTTGCATTGTTTGGCTCGACTTTGAGGTATGAGCATCTAAATCGTGGGCTGCTTGCATCACGGAAACAGAACTGTTTTGAATATCTTTAATTAATGGCTGCATTTTATCCATAAAGGTGTTGAACGCTTGACCTAGCTGAGCAACCTCATCGTGTCCTTTCGTTTCCAAACGACGGGTTAAATCACCACCCCCCTGTGCTACGTCATGAAGTCGTTGAGCCATATTGGTCAGTGGTAACAAGCTTTTGCTTACAACCAAACTGATAATAATAATAGTGATAATAAGACCTAACACTGAAACCATAACGGCAAAGCCGATATCCGACATTATGTTTGCTTCACGTTCGACACGATATTGAGCCACGAGCTGATCGACGTCGTCGATATAAATCCCTGTACCCAATACCCAGTCCCATTTGGGTAGGTGCTCCGCGTAACCTAATTTTGGTGCTTGTGCATCAATGGATGGCTTATGCCAAGAGAAGTAAAGAAAGCCGTCACCTTTTTGAGATGCGTCGATAAGTCCAGCAATGACGGGGACGCCATTATCATCTTTTAAATCATAGAGATTCTTGCCTTCTAACGATGGCTTGATGGCGTGCATCGTGTTAACGCCTTGGGAGTTGTAGGCGAAGAAGTAACCATCATCCGCAAAACGCATACTTTCAAGAATGTGTTTTGCTTGCGGAATATTTTCACCATTTTTATCACTCTCATAGAGAGATTGAATTGCCGTGCGCCCCATCAATAGATACGCTTTTAGCTCATCTTGACGAGACTCAATGAGTTCCTGACGATACAGTTTGGATTGCTCCTCAAGATCTCGGACGCCATTCCAATAGAAGATCCCAGTTACTAAAACGGTAATCAGTACGAGGGGAATAATAGTAATTGACAGCAATTTCCCGCGACTTTTTAAATGCATAACCATGCTCCACATTATTTTTTTGATGCTGGCTTGAGATGTAGGGGGGAACCAGCGTTATTGTTGTAATTCGTTTGTTAATGTAGCGATTATTTTTCTGATGGTATATGAGAGAGTAAGCAAAGCTTTGCTGGGCTCACAAACCGCTATCCGGATCGGGCAATTGCAACGTATTGAGTATCTCCTCATAGCGTCCGGAGCGATGCAGTTGCTCAAGCCCTTGATTGAACTTTTCAACTATGAGCCTGCTTTGGGGATGCCGTTTTGAAATCATCAGGTGGTAACGACGCTCTTCAGTCGGAAAACGAGATTTGGAAATTCGAGTCATTTCTTCACCATCGAGCAGGGCCTGCATGAAGTAGCGACCCACGTGCTCTTCTAAAGAGATCACTTCGATGCGTCTATACAGTAGCCGTCTGAATAAATCTTCGTAGGTGCCCACTCGCTCGATGGTTAGACGCTGCTCTGCCTCCATTTTCTCTAATAACGGATAGCTAACATGCATCGGTGCCCCAAGGATTGTACCTTCCAACGCTTCCATATTGGGATAGCTTTCTTGGTAACCGTCGAGAAAATAGAGGTAGTCATGGCTCTCAATGATTGGGTCACTGAAGACAAAGTCATCATCACGCTGAAGTGTCCAAATCCAAGGAAATGTGCCTATCCATATGTTGTTCATTACTTGAGTTTGTTTGTAGGCTCTCGGCCACGGGAAAAAGGCGAACGTCACCTCTATATCTACTTGCGCAAAGGCTTCTGTGACGATTTGACTGGCGATACCGTGATGTTGAAGAGACTCTGAGGTATAAGGCGGAAACTCACCAATGGCGAGGGCAACTTCTCGTATCGAGTCGTGCGCGTAGACAGAAGGAGTGAGCAGCAACCCACATAGCCAAACCCATTGCCAACCTCTCAACATGGTTTCCCTCCGTGACGTGTTGTCCTCTGCCCACAGAGCGGAATATAAGTGGGACTAGGTTCATATCAATAAGCGTAGAGCAATACTACGCTTTGCATATGATACGTCAATAATGAGGAGCGAAAAGTGGTAATGAGAGTTGACCGTAAAGCGGGAAAATAAAACGAGCTAGCCAAAAGAGGGCTAGCTCGTTGACCTGTGGATAGTACAACGCACAGTATCGTCAAATGGCTAGTTGTCTTTGGTTGTCTACCAAGACGATGCAACCATAGCATAAAAGATATAATAATACATGTGACATTTTTTCTCTGAATGTGACAAGTCAGGAGCGACGAAGTGTTTGATCCGCTTCAATATCCTGAATGAACCCTAAACGAAGCCGCCTTTTCACGCTGTCATCAAACTGGGTGTGGATCCAAGTCGTAACGAGTTCCGCTGCTTTGACTCTGTCGGTCGTTAATGCACCAAGAGCGAGTATGTTGGTATCGTTATGCTCACGGGACTGCTTGACCGTGTAGCCATCACTGCCCAAGACTGCGCGAATACCATTGACCTTGTTCGCGCAAATAGACATGCCCACTCCCGTACCACAGATGAGAATGCCAAAACGAGCGTCACCTTGCTTTACATACTGGCATGCTTCAACGGCATAAAAAGCCGAATGGGTGATTTCCTTAGTATCGCTGCCAAGATCAATGACTTCATGACCTAATTGAGAGAGATGCGCGACGAGATGACGTTTTAAATCGACCCCATTGTGATCGTTGGCGATGACCAGTTTCATGCTTGCTCCTGCGTTAATACGTTGTCGAGACAGTGCTTGGCGAAGCGCGGCAGTATACTCGTCGCTAGCGGTGTTTGACAGGTCTTGGTTTGCAGGTCACTGCAGAGTTTATCGCCCAGTTGTGTGTTTAAGTCTGCGATCATGTCGTTCATGATAGCGGCAGAAAACTCAGGATGAAATTGTACGCCCCAGGTGTTGTCGCCCACGCGAAAAGCATGGTGAGGATCCATTTTGCTGGCGGCAAGTCGGTGAGCACCAACAGGCAGTGTGAGCACCGATTGGTAGTGGATGGCTTGAGCAGGAAAGGTATCCGGTAGGGAAGAAAAGATTGGATCGTGCTCAGGGTGTTTAGATATTTCCACCGTGCCTAGCTCCAATCCTTGGGGATTAACATCCACCTTGCCACCCAGAGCATGGGCGATCAGCTGATGGCCAAAACAGATACCGAGCATCGGTATGTGCTGCTGATGCAGCGCTCGAATATGCTGACTCAGTGATGTCATCCATGCCGTCTGCTCGGTCACCATCGACAACGATCCCATAATGATCATACCCGCTAATTCATCATAAGGTGGAAAGAGGCCGTGGATACCATCATGAAAGCGAATGGGCAGGGGTGTGGTTCCAATCGCCTCTTGAGCCCAAAGTTCAAAATCACCATATTTTTCGAGCTGATTTTGGGGCGCAGAACCGACGTTGACGATAAGCAGTGATTTCATAGTGGTGGACTCTCTTCCTTGGTCATGGATGTAATCTAGAGAATTTACTGGTTAGACGCAATGTCTTGCTGGTGACTACTGAAACCAGTGGCGCAGCTTACCAACCCGTTGAATGATCAAAGCGTCTATGGCCAACACAACCAAGATGGTCATCCCGCCGAGCGGAAAGAGTAGCCCAATGATGAACAGTGTCACTAGCCCAACCTTCCAAACTCGATCACTTTGAAAGGTTGGTGGTACACCTAATCGAGCGCGTTGAGGGCGGCGTATCCACCACATCATCGTGCCTGAAACACAGAGAAACAGCGTAATAAGGCAAAACAAAACATTGAATACCTTGTTCCACAACCCGACATCGCCTTGATGAAGTGACACACTAGCTGCCATCCATTTGGCAAATATGGTGTAGTCTTGCCACGTTACATCGAGAACGGGCGTCCCGGAGTATTGATCGAGATGGAGTGTCCGGTCTTGGCGAGGGTCAAAATTGTCGCCATTCATCGAATTGGCAGCAATCGTGTAAACGCCTTTTTCACTAAGTGGCAGATAAACATGGTAGCGAGTAAAGCCGAGTTGATGTGCCTGCTCGACCACCTCGTCGAGCGTAATACTACCAAGATGAGAGTGTGTCGCCGCTGGCATCTGGGTGGTCATATTGGTGTGATCGTGGGTTGGACCCTCCTCAGATTGAGGAAGTGGGGTTTGTTCAAGATTCCACGGCATCTGTTTGTGGCCAGTTGGGTTTAAGTCTTGATGCGTAAGCTGAGAATTCGGCTTTTCTCCCCATGTGTAGTAGGTGGGAAAGGTGTTCCAAGCTTGCGTTAA
>NZ_JCBDGH010000088.1:0-148512 GCF_059833955.1 Vibrio sp. R15-SG3-ISO1A | reverse complement strand
AGAGCGCTGTTTCGTGAAGTGATCAAAGCCAATGGCGTAGGGCCAAAACTGGGTCTCGGCATTTTATCGGGTATGACGGCGAGTCAGTTTGTCGCCTGTGTCGAGCGAGAAGATGTCTCTACCTTGGTCAAATTGCCAGGAGTTGGCAAAAAAACCGCAGAACGATTGGTGGTTGAGATGAAGGATCGCCTCAAAGGCTGGGGGGCGGGCGACTTGTTCACGCCACATACTGATGCCGCGCCGATGGATTCGGCGACACAATCAAGTCAATCGAACGCGGAAGAAGAGGCGATCAGTGCGCTGCTTGCGCTTGGCTATAAGCCAACCCAGGCGTCTAAAGTGGTATCGCAGGTGAAAACGCCAGAGATGAGCAGCGAAGAATTGATTCGTGAAGCGCTCAAATCTATGGTCTAGCCCATTGAAAGGTAAACAGTCATGATTGAAGCGGATCGCCTAATTGCCCCAGACAATGCTGTCTACAAAGAAGAAGACGTCATTGACCGTGCAATACGCCCGAAAAAGCTCGAAGATTACCAAGGCCAGGATCATGTCCGTGATCAAATGGAAATTTTCATCAAAGCCGCCAATTTGCGCAGCGAAGCCCTCGATCACTTGTTGATCTTTGGTCCTCCGGGTCTAGGTAAAACCACGCTGGCGAACATTGTGGCTAACGAGATGGGCGTTAACATTCGTACCACCTCGGGGCCGGTGCTTGAAAAAGCGGGCGATTTGGCCGCCTTGTTAACCAATCTCGAAGAAAATGATGTGTTGTTTATTGATGAGATACATCGCTTGAGCCCAATGGTTGAAGAGGTGCTCTATCCTGCAATGGAAGACTATCAGCTTGATATCATGATTGGTGAAGGCCCGGCGGCACGGTCGATTAAAATTGATTTGCCTCCGTTCACCCTGATTGGCGCTACCACGAGAGCCGGGTCGTTGACGTCGCCACTGCGCGATCGTTTTGGTATTACTCAGCGTTTGGAGTATTACAAAATCGCCGATTTGCAGCACATTGTCCAGCGAAGTGCCGATTGTCTAGGGCTGTCGATGGATGCACAAGGGGCGCTTGAAGTCGCGCGCCGTGCGCGAGGCACGCCTCGTATCGCCAACCGACTGCTGCGCCGCGTACGTGACTACGCTGAAGTAAAAGGCGATGGTCATATTTGCGCTGACACCGCAGACAAAGCGCTCAATATGCTTGATGTTGATGCCAAAGGCTTCGATTACATGGATAGGAAATTACTGCTCGCCATTATGGAGAAATTTGGTGGCGGACCGGTTGGTCTCGACAACATGGCGGCAGCGATAGGTGAAGAGAAAGACACTATCGAAGACGTTCTTGAACCTTACCTCATTCAACAGGGGTATCTGCAACGCACACCAAGAGGTCGTATTGCGACTGATCGAGCTTATCTCCATTTTGGTATCGACAAGTCTTAGCGAGTCAATGCCCAATCGTGAATGAAAACTAAGTTTGCATAACCAGCTCCGATGAGCTGGTTTTCTATTTTTGGTGATCAATGTCACAAATGTAAATTCTTTGCTACCCCTTTATGGTTAATGAAATAAGGTGTTTTGTTAATCGCTTGTTCTGCATAAAAATGAATTCGACCCGTCTAATTACGCCCCATTAACATCCGCGCTGATTTTCTTTTGATGCAGATCAATTTGATGGAAAATTAATCAAAAATGCGGCACTAAAGTTGATACAAATCAAAGCGGACAGTTTCTATAAACCTTTTGAAACGCAGAATTTTTAGCAGTAATATTAGTTCCAGCTATATTAGCTGGTGCTTAACAATTAACTAACTGTTACGGTACATTTTTGCAACAGTAAGTCGTTATCTGATAACAACTTTTAAGATTGGGTAACGAATAATCATGCTGCATCAATGGAAGTAAAGTGTCTTCAGCCGGCACAAAAGGAGTAATCAATGTTCGATATTGACGTAGTGGATCTGTCGCGGTTGCAGTTTGCATTAACCGCGATGTATCACTTCCTCTTCGTACCGTTGACTCTCGGAATGGCGTTCTTACTCGCCATCATGGAGTCTCTGTACGTGATGACCGATAAGCAAATCTACAAGGACATGACCAAGTTCTGGGGTAAGCTGTTTGGTATTAACTTCGCCCTAGGTGTAGCAACGGGCCTGACCATGGAATTCCAATTCGGAACCAACTGGTCTTACTATTCTCACTACGTAGGTGACATCTTTGGTGCGCCTTTGGCCATCGAAGCACTGGTTGCCTTTTTCCTCGAATCCACCTTTGTCGGCTTATTCTTCTTTGGCTGGGACAGGCTCTCTAAGCGTCAACACTTAGCCGTCACTTGGCTCGTTGCGCTTGGTTCCAACTTCTCGGCGTTGTGGATCTTGGTAGCCAACGGTTGGATGCAAAACCCAGTCGGCGCAGAGTTCAACTTCGAAACCATGCGCATGGAAATGGTGAGCTTTGCCGAAGTGGTGCTCAACCCAGTGGCACAAGTTAAATTCGTTCACACGGTCGCTTCAGGTTACACGACGGGCGCTATGTTCGTGCTAGGCATCAGCTCTTACTACCTATTGAAAGGTCGTGACATTGCGTTTGCGCGTCGTTCGTTTGCGATTGCGGCTTCTTTCGGTATGGCGGCGATTTTGTCGACTATCGTCCTTGGTGATGAGTCAGGCTACGAATTGGGTGAAGTGCAGAAAGTGAAACTTGCGGCAGTTGAAGCTGAGTGGCACACAGAGCCAGCCCCAGCGGCCTTTACTCTGTTTGGTGTCCCTAACCAAGAGACCATGCACACCGATTACGCGATCAAGATCCCTTACGTCATGGGTATCATCGCGACACGTTCGTTTGATGAGGAAGTGACGGGTCTTCGTGATTTGCGTGATCAGCACGTGGACCGTATCCGCACGGGTATGCTTGCTTATGAGCTGTTAGAGAAGCTGCGCGCTGGTGACAAATCTGCTGAAAACGTCGCGGCGTTTGACGAAGTGAAGGGCGACCTTGGCTACGGCTTGCTGCTCAAGCGTTACACCGACAACGTTGTCGATGCGTCAGAAGAGCAAATTCAAGCGGCGGCGGATGACTCCATTCCTACTGTTTGGCCTCTATTCTGGTCGTTCCGTATCATGGTGGCGTGTGGTTTCATCATGCTGTTTGTCTTTGGCGCGGCGTTTATCCAGACCTGTCGTCAGAAAATCGAACAGAAAGCGTGGATCCACAAAGCGGCGCTATTTAGCATCCCATTGCCTTGGATTGCGGTTGAAGCGGGTTGGTTTGTCGCCGAGTTTGGTCGTCAGCCTTGGGCTGTGGGTGAAATCCTACCGGTTCACGTTGCTGCATCAGCGTTGACTGCGGGTGAAATCTGGACGTCGCTGTTTGCCATTTTGGCGCTTTACACCGTGTTCTTGATTGCAGAGGTCTACCTGATGGTGAAATTTGCACGCAAGGGACCGAGCAGCCTGAAAACAGGTCGCTACCACTTCGAGCAAGATGCTAACTCTGTTGAAGACAAAGTTAGTCGCCAAGTAGAAGCTTAAGGCAAGGAGAAACACAGATGTTTGAATACGAAATCTTGCGATTGATTTGGTGGGTACTGATTGGTGTTCTACTAATAGGCTTCGCCATTACTGACGGTTTCGATATGGGGGTCGGTGCACTGGTCCCTGTTATCGGCAAAAATGACAACGAGCGTCGTGTCATGATCAACTCGATCGCCCCGCACTGGGACGGTAACCAAGTGTGGTTGATCACCGCGGGTGGCGCGCTGTTTGCCGCTTGGCCACTGGTGTACGCGACCTCGTTCTCCGGTTTCTATCTGGCGATGATCGTGACGTTGGCAGCACTCTGGTTGCGTCCAATTGGTCTCGATTACCGCTCTAAGATTGAAGATCCTAAATGGCGTAACACTTGGGATATCTGTATCTCGATCAGCGGTTTTGTCCCACCGATTATCTTTGGTGTGGCGTTTGGTAACTTGCTGCAAGGGGTACCGTTCCAACTCAATGAGTTCTTGATGCCGACCTATCACGGTTCCTTCTTTGGCTTGTTGAACCCATTTGCTCTGCTGTGTGGCCTAGTGAGCTTGTTCATGATCATCATGCAAGGTGCAACCTGGCTACAGATGAAAACCACCGATGACGTGCATGCTCGTGCTCGTGGCGTGGCTCAACTGATGGGTCTACTGACAGCGGCTGCCTTCGTGGGCGCGGGTTTTTGGGTACAAAGCATTGATGGTTATGTGATCACTAGCGTGATTGATGGCAATGCGGCGTCAAACCCCCTCAATAAAGAAGTGGTGCGTGAAGCCGGCGCATGGATGAGTAACTTTGAAACCTACCCACTGATGTGGCTAGCGCCAGCACTGGGTGTGGTGATGCCTCTGTTGGCGGTGGTGGCGTCTCGATTTGAAAAAGGCGGCTTTGCCTTCTTGGCATCGAGCCTTGGTAATGCGGGCGTCATCTTGACCGCGGGTTTTGCGATGTTCCCATTCGTGATGCCATCGGATTTGATGCCAAGCCACAGCCTAACCATGTGGGATGCGACGTCATCTGAGCTCACACTGAACCTAATGACCGCGGTTGCGGCCGTGATGGTACCTGTGATTTTGGGTTACACATCGTGGACCTACTACAAAATGTTTGGCCGTCTCGATAATAAATACATCGAAGACAACAAAAACTCACTCTACTAAGGAGCAACAATTATGTGGTATTTCGCATGGATTCTAGGTGTACTCTTAGCGTGTGCGTTCGGCATCATTAACGCGCTTTGGTTAGAGCACTCAGAAATGATGGACAAAGACAGTGAGTAATCTCACTGCGCGTGTCACTAAGTGGCATGCGCCAATGGATAAGACCCTATTTCGGGTCTTATCTTTGGTGTTGGGTTTTTACCATGTCGCTATGGTGATGTGGGATCCAGAACGCTACGCTGCATCCATTGGCGGTTTTAATGCCTTGATCTCACCGCTGATGATTTGGGCCATTTGCTCAAGCATGGTGTATGGCATTGGCTTTAAGCCGCAGAAATGGGTTTGGCAGTGTCTGTTTAGCCCCTATTTCTGTTTGAGCATTTTGGGCTACCTCACCGCAGTCAGATTGCTCTAATCGCGATCCCCTCACCGCCGGCGAACCCGTCTGCTCATTCCATGAGCGAAATAGCACTACTGATTGAAAGGTAGTGCTATTTTTTTGTTTCAATCTTTGAAAAGCGCCGATAAGCCCTTGCGTAAACCCCAATGAGTTGCGTTATAGTAACAAACCGTTTGTGATGGGCTTGCGCCCTTTCTCCGGTGGGACCGATAGGCACAAGGAGCCGAGATGACATTTGAATGGCCAGTGACGGTCTACTACGAAGATACCGATGCCGGTGGCGTGGTATATCACTCCAACTACTTAAAGTACTTTGAACGCGCGCGAACCGAGCTACTTCGCACTATCGGCGTATCGCAACAGCGTTTACTGGAACAAAAGTTGGGTTTTGTAGTCCGACACATGGATATCGACTTTTTACACGGCGCGCGTCTAGACGACCATCTCAAGGTGCTGACGCGCGTCGAAGAAATCAAAAAAGCATCGCTCACATTCTGTCAGGAAATCGTTAATCCTGAAGGAAGGTCATTGTGTAAAACAATGGTTAAGGTAGCATGTATTGATAATGAGAAAATGAGGCCAACGGCGATACCTCAGTCAATAATTACGGAGTTTACACACGGTGACCGCTGATATTTCCATGCTGGATCTGTTCCTGCAAGCAAGCTTGTTGGTAAAAATGGTCATGCTGATTCTTTTGGGCATGTCGATTGCCTCTTGGGCGATGATCATCAAGCGCAGTAAAGTGCTCTCACAAGCCGCCAAAGAAGCGGAGACGTTTGAAGATAAGTTCTGGTCGGGCACCGATCTTTCTGTTCTTTATCAAGCGGCCCATAAGCGCAAAGATGAACTGGCCGGTACGGAAGAGATTTTCTACTCGGGCTTTACCGAGTTTGCTCGCCTACGCAAATCCAACGCTGATTCGCCAGACTACATTATGGAAGGCACGGGGCGCTCGATGCGCGTCGCCGTCGCTCGCGAAGTCGATGAGCTAGAAACACATCTGCCGTTTCTTGCGACCGTTGGCTCCATCAGCCCTTATATTGGTTTGTTTGGCACGGTTTGGGGCATCATGCACGCCTTTATTGCACTGGGTGAAGTGAAGCAAGCGACGTTAGCCATGGTGGCGCCAGGTATCGCCGAAGCATTGGTGGCGACTGCGATGGGTCTGTTTGCTGCTATTCCTGCGGTAATGGCGTACAACCGC
This sequence comes from Vibrio sp. R15-SG3-ISO1A, assembly GCF_059833955.1. Lineage (NCBI taxonomy): Bacteria > Pseudomonadati > Pseudomonadota > Gammaproteobacteria > Vibrionales > Vibrionaceae > Vibrio > Vibrio sp. R15-SG3-ISO1A. The sequence goes on along the minus strand of NZ_JCBDGH010000088.1, from coordinate 142,221 downwards.
CTGAGCAACAAAGTGGGCAAGCTTGAGCACAATTACGCCACCTTCTCCGAAGAATTCCACAGTATCTTGCATCGTCAAGCGATGGCCGGAAGAGACAAAGCGTCCAAGGAATAAGCGCGATGGCAGGCTATCAACCGAAAAAGCGTAAGATGACCGCAGAGATCAACGTCGTGCCCTACATTGACGTGATGTTGGTACTGCTGATCATCTTTATGGTGACTTCACCGTTTGTGACGCAAGGGGTCGATGTCGAGCTACCTAAGACCTCCACCGCCAAACCTGCCTCAGAAATGGCGGGAGACAGCGACGCGAGCTTCATCATTGTCGAAATCGACAGAGATGGAAACTTGGGGCTAAGTGTCAACGACGAAGACGTGGTGCGCGGCTTATCACTGCAAGACATTATCGTGCGAGTTAAAGCGGAGCTCTCGCTTAAGCCAGACTCACCGGTTGCGGTGGGCGGCGACGCGGCCACCCCTTATGCCGAAGTTGTCTTGGTGCTGGATGAGCTCAGCCGTGCGGGCATTCCTAAAGTCGGCCTCCTGACAGACATCAAAGAGTAAGTGCTCCTAATCTATGAAAGAAAAGAAGTCTCTATTTCGTGAATACAAAAAGCCCATACTGATTTCAGTTGGGCTTCATGCGGCTTTGGTGGTGGCACTGATTTGGGGAACGGATTTCACCATGTCGACGCCAAAACCAACGGGCCAGCTCGTGCAAGCGGTGGTCATAGACCCCAGTGCGGTGCGCGCGCAAGCACAGCAAATTCGCAGCCAGCGTGAAGAGGCCGCGAAAAAAGAGCAAGAGCGTCTCGATAAGCTGCGCCGAGAAAGTGAAAAGCTTGAGCAGAACCGTAAAGCGGAAGAAGAGCGTATTCGCAAGCTAAAAGAGCAGCAAGCGCAAGAAGCCAAAGCGGCGCGCGAAGCAGAAAAACGCCGTGTTGAGAAAGAAAAGCAGCGCGAAGCGGAAGAGCAGCGCGTAGCCAAACTTGAGGCGGAGCGCAAAGCGAAAGAAGAAGCGGTGAAGAAAGCAGAGCAAGAACGCCTAGCCAAAGAGGCGGCGATTGCGAAAGCAGAACAAGAGCGTGTCGCTCGTGAGAAAGCCGCGCAAGAGGCGCAAGAAAAGGCGCGTCGTGAGCGTGAAGCGGCGGAAAAAGCGGAACAAGAACGCATAGCGAAACAAGAAGCAGCGAAGAAGGCTGAGCAAGAGCGGATTGAAAAAGAGCGTGCAGCCAAAGAAGCCGCAGAAAAAGCGCGTCAAGAGCAGGAGCGTTTGCAGCGACTGGAACGTGAGCGCAAAGAGCAAGAGGCGGCGCTTAACGATATCTTCGCTGGCCTAGAGTCAGAGTCACAGAGTAACAGCAGTGCGCGTTCACGCCATGTAGCCAGTGAAGCGGACCGCTACGGAGCGATTTACACCCAGCTGATCCAGCAGAATTTATTGCTTGAGGACAGTTTTCGGGGAAAGTCTTGTTTGGTTAACCTGCGCTTGATACCCACGGGATCGGGCGCGATTGTTGGTAATTTGAGCGTTCGAGAGGGTGATAGCCGTTTGTGCGCCGCGACCAAGAGTGCGGTTGCCAAAGTCGGCACCTTTCCGCTGCCAACCGACCAAGACATAGTGAACAAGTTAAAAGACATCAACTTACGAGTAATTCCTGAGTAATTCAGGATTGAGTAAAAGGAAATGCTTGTGTTAAAGCGATTAGTATTAGGATGGGTGCTCACCACTATGAGCCTGTTTCAAGTAGCCAACGCGGCCTTGGAACTTGTTATTACCGACGGTATTGATTCTGCGCGTCCCATCGCGATTGTGCCTTTCCAATGGGAAGGGGCAGGCAAGTTACCTGAAGATGTGTCTAACGTGATTGCATCTGACTTGCAGCGCAGCGGTAAATTTAGCCCAGTGGCCACCAGTAAAATGCCACAAACGCCGTACAACGAATCTGACGTCAACTTTGATGCTTGGACGAGCATCGGTGTGGATGCTCTGGTCACCGGTAGCATTAGCCAAAATGCGGAAGGCAATTATGTGATCAACTACCAGCTAGTGGATGTGGTACGTGGTCAGTTGACGCAAGGGCAGAGCAAAGCGCTCAGCGACGATGGTCAACTGGTCCTATCAAAAGATCACGTGCTGTTTAACAAGCGTGCCACAGTACCGGGCGATCGCATGCGTGAGTACGCGCACCGCATTGCCGACCTTGTCTACCAAGAGCTGACCGGTGAACGCGGCGCCTTTCTGACCCGTATTGCCTATGTGGTTGTCAATGACAAAGAGGCGTTCCCTTATCAGCTTCGCGTCGCCGATTATGATGGCTACAACGAGCGTTTAGTGCTGCGCTCTAAACAACCATTGATGTCACCAGCTTGGTCACCGGATGGTCAGCAGCTTGCCTATGTGAGCTTCCAAAACGGCCAAGCAGAAATCTACATCATGAACATTTACACCGGCAAGCGTGAAAAAGTGACCTCTTATCCGCGTCACAATGGGGCGCCACGATTCTCACCAGACGGCAGTAAGTTGGCGCTGGTGCTGTCAAAAACCGGTAACTTGCATGTGTATACTCTAGACCTAAACAGTCGCAAGTTAACTCAGGTAACGACGGGCCGCTCGAACAATACGGAGCCGTTTTGGCACCCAGATGGTAAATCTCTGATCTTTACCTCGGATCGGGGTGGAAAACCTCAGATTTATCAAGTAGATTTGGCAAACGGGTCATCCAGCCGAATCACTTGGCAAGGAAGTCAAAATTTAGGTGGACAAATCACGCCTGATGGTCGTTTTCTTGTGATGGTTAACCAAAGCAATACCGGTTTTAACCTAGCAAAACAAGACCTAGAAACAGGGGCGGTACAAATCCTAACGAAAACACTGCTCGATGAATCTCCGAGCATAGCGCCAAACGGTGGCATGGTGATTTATAGTTCGATCTATAACAAAGCCAATGTGCTGTCCATGGTCTCCATCGATGGGCGTTTTAAAGCGAGATTACCAGCGACAAACGGACGTGTTCGTGCACCTGCATGGTCACCATTTTTGTAGCAAGTAAATACCTAAAATAAGGAAAATCAACAATGCAACTTAATAAAGTGTTTAAGGGGCTTCTAATTGCGCTTCCTGTCCTTGCAGTTACAGCATGTAGCTCAAGCGACGACGCAGCTAACGCTTCTGGTTCTGAAACTAACCAATCAGTTCAAGGTTCAGCGAACGGTACAGATACCACTATGGTCTCTCCTATCGATCAAAACGCTCAACTGTCTGAGCAAGAACTAAAAGAGCAAGCGCTACGTGAAACGCAAACTATCTACTTTGCTTTCGACAATGCAACTATCGCAGCAGATTACGAAGAGATGCTAGCAGCACACGCGGCATACCTAAGCAAAGATCCTGCGCTTAAAGTGACTATCGAAGGCCACGCGGATGAGCGCGGTACGCCTGAGTACAACATTGCCCTAGGTGAGCGTCGTGCAGAAGCCGTAGCGAAATACCTACAAGCACTTGGTGTTCAAGCTGATCAAATCGCTATCGTAAGCTACGGTGAAGAGAAACCTCTTCTTCTTGGTCAGTCAGAAGATGTTTACGCTAAGAACCGCCGCGCTGTTCTAGTGTACTAATTCGAGGATTGCCTCATGTTCAGTAACTTAAAGCGAGCGTTTACGCTGACGTTACTGGCAAGTGCAGCGAGCTCTGTGCTCGCTGCACCAGCCCCAGTATCTGATCTCGGCAGTAGTGGCAACGGCTCTGCGTCGACATCCGTTGTGCGTAGTAACGAGTCAGACGTAGAGCGTCTTGAACGCTTATTAGAAAACCGCAACCGTGTGCAGCTACAAATGCAGCAGCAACTTGATGGTATGGCGCTAGAAATCAGCGACCTTCGCGGACAAATCGAAAAGAATAATTACGACATGCAGCAAATGCTGCAACGTCAACGTGAGCTGTTTATCGAGCTCGATAAGCTGCGCGCTCAAGCCAGCGCCGCGCCTGCTGTCGTCCCTGCGGATGCAGCAGACAACGAGCCGACCGGCACTTTCAGCTCCGATGCGAGTGAGCAAGAAGCCTATCAAAACGCCGCCGATCTTGTGCTGAAAAAGCGCGATTACACCGGCGCTATCGCTGCATTTAAACAGTTCCAGCAAGACTACCCAGATTCTAGCTTTGCGCCTAATGCCCACTACTGGTTAGGACAGCTCTATTTCGCTAAGAAAGAAGACAAAGAAGCCGTGAAAAGCTTTGCCGCTGTGATTGCCTATCCAGAGTCCAACAAGCGTGCAGACGCACTGCTCAAATTGGGTGACATTGCTAAGCGCAACAACAATGAAGCTCAGGCGAATAAGTACTACCAACAGGTGGTCGATGAGTACCCTACCAGCGCATCCGCCAATATGGCAAAGGAACGCATGTAGACTCTGTCTCGTTGCGTGTCTCGTCGCCCTGGGGCAACACATCATCAACAAGAAGGAGCGCATGTCGCTCCTTCTTCATTTTGGGTTCGATAGCCTTTGTCTCTTACGCATAAGCAGCGGTTCTAAGGATGAGGTGGAATCTACAACACACTTGGGGTTACAATATTCGGACTACTGGAAGTTGCGTAGAGCAAGAGCAATGAGCCACATACTCGATAAAATTGAAACCGTTTACCCATTCCCTCCTAAGCCCGTTCCGCTGACGGATGCAGAAAAGCAGGCCCACGTGGCCAACATTAAAGCGCTGCTGAAAGAAAAAGACGCGGTACTGATTGCCCACTACTACACCGATCCTGAAATTCAGGCGTTGGCAGAAGAAACCGGCGGCTTCGTGGGTGATTCGCTTGAGATGGCGAAGTTTGGTAACCGTCACCCAGCCAGCACTTTGATCATTGCGGGTGTTCGCTTTATGGGTGAATCTGCAAAAATCCTCACACCTGAAAAGCGTATCTTGATGCCAACCCTAGAGGCGGAGTGTTCTCTTGATTTAGGCTGCCCAGCGGATAAGTTCAGTGAGTTCTGCGATGCACACCCTGATCATACGGTGGTGGTGTACGCCAACACGTCTGCTGCGGTAAAAGCGCGCGCTGATTGGGTGGTGACGTCGAGTATTGCACTCGAAATCGTCGAACACTTAGACGCGCAAGATAAGCCGATCATCTGGGGCCCAGATCGTCACTTAGGCTCTTACATTGCCAACAAAACAGGCGCAGATATGCTGCTTTGGCAAGGGGAGTGCGTGGTTCATGACGAATTCTCCGCAGATGCACTGCGTAAGATGAAAGCCGTCTACCCTGATGCCGCGATTTTAGTTCACCCGGAATCTCCCGCTAGTGTGGTCGAATTGGCCGATGCGGTTGGCTCGACCAGCCAGCTGATCAAAGCCGCTAAGGCTCTGCCGCATAAGCAGATGATCGTCGCGACGGATAAAGGCATCTTCTTCAAAATGCAGCAATTGGTGCCAGAGAAAGAGCTGATTGAAGCTCCAACCGCTGGTGCGGGTGCAACGTGTCGCAGCTGTGCACACTGCCCTTGGATGGCGATGAATGGCCTTAAAGCGATTGAAACGGCCCTGCGTGATGGCGGCAAAGAACACGAAATCTTTGTGGATGAAGCGCTGCGAGTGAAATCACTCATCCCGCTCAACCGCATGCTTGATTTTGCGGAGCAGCTTAACCTGCAAGTGAAAGGCAACGCCTAATCTTTGATGCGTTAAACGCCTACTGAGAGAACCAGCCATTGTGTTAGCGCATTGGCTGGTTTTTTTCGTTGTAGGGATCCGCTAGTATGAAAGCCATAGACGCCAATATCGGAACAGTAGAGACTCAGCATGACATTGTGGCTCACCTTTAGAAAGTGGATGATGACGCACTTGTTCAAACTCAGTGCACGCAATGTGCTGATTTTGTTTTTTCTCTACGTGTTGATTGCATGGGTCTTGCTTGATGCCAGTGGTGAGCAAGCGCTCACACAAGATATTTCAACCTATTTTTATTTTTTGATGGTGACCGCCTCGACCGTGGGTTATGGCGATCACTCACCGCAGACTGCCGCAGGAAAATGGGTTGTGATGTTGTTTGTCATCCCTGGGGGTTTAACCTTGTTCGCGGCCTTAATTGGACGACTGGCGGGCAGTGCGGTGGACTATTGGCGAGCCGGTGTATTAGGAAAACGGAGAGTGGGTGTGGAGAATCATATACTACTGTTGGGGTGGAACGGGCAGCGCACGATGCATTTGATTCGGATGCTTCAGCACGAGGAAGCGGGCAAGCGCCCGATTGTACTGTGTAGCCGCTCAGACATCGAAAACCCATTGCCTGGTGAGATTGGCTTTGTGCGAGTCACCAGTTATACCGACCAGCAAGAGATGGCGAAAGCTTCTATCACCGATGCGAGCTGTATCGTGGTCGACAATCTAGAAGATGACATCACGCTCTCTGCGGCTCTCTATGCGGCGAACGTGAACCCCAAGGCTCATTTACTCGCGTACTTTAAAGATGAGGCGCTCAGCCAGCTTCTTAGCCAGCATTGTCCGAATGCCGAGTGTATACCCGCAGTAGGCGCCGAAATGCTCGCCAAAGCGGCCGTTGACCCGGGCTCTAGCGCTTTGCATCAAGAGTTGCTTGCTTCGACGCGGGGTATGACGCAGTACTCCACCACGTTACCAACTGGCTTTATTCAGCGCGACATCGCGCCTATTTTTGATTACATGAAGCGAACTCACCAAGCGACATTGATCGCAATTGATATTGGTAAGGGGATTGAGCTGAACCCGGATTTAGATCGGCAAGTCAAAGCGGGCGATAAGCTGTTCTATATTTCAGATGAACGAATCGAGTCGTTCCAGTGGCAAAAGTTGGATTAAAAAACGCGGCGTGATGCCGCGTTTTTCGTTTCCATTCAGGGATTAATCTCGCTCCGCCAGCATTGAGCCACGCATGGTAAGGCCGCATAGCATGGTAGGTACGGCGTTGAAAATCTCTTCAAACTGCTCTAAACCCTCAATACCTTGATCGGCCAAGGTGGCGATGGAGGTCTCGGGATCGTACAACATGCTGATAGAAAGCAGTACCCCACCCAATAGCGCGTTATCTTCGCTCTCTTCTGGCATAATGGTTTCCCAATCATCGCGCGCGAGTTGCCAGCCCTGCAGTAAGCCTTCGCAGAAATCGCGAGTCGCTTCGTTAACGATCTCTTCTTCATCAATCTGACAGCTCTCTGGCCATTGCCATTCATTATTTAACAGGGCAGGGCGGTACTCATTCCACATCGCGATCACCGCTTCAATGTAGGACTCAAGCTGCTCACCATCGGAAAACGGAGCGACGTCTTCACCGCCCCATAAGAATGGAAGCCACTCTTCCGGTGCCAGCACGTTGGGTGCCGCGGCCATGGAAGTCACAAAACCGCGAGTTTTGTTTTCGTTAATAAGTCGGCCTTCTAGTTCTGGCAGAGCAAGGATCTCTTGTAGCGTCAAAATGGGTTCCATTGAGTTTTTGAGTTGTGATGGAGCAATGTTAACAGTCTCTTTCTGAGAGAAAAAGGTTGAACCCTAGTGATATCCGCTATAATTTTTTAGAAACAGTAAAAATTCAGACGTTTATGAAAATTCGTTCTTCCCTCAAGCGCAAAAGTAGTTATGCGCTGGCGCTCTATTTGGCGCTGGCGGTGACGCTCATTGGTACCGTCAGCTACTTGGTGGTTGAGCCACCGATTCGCGATCAGTTGGAAGCGAATTTGGATCTGCGCACTGAGCTCCTGTCGGCGCAAATCGAAGAACCGATCAATAGCTCGCTGGGCATTTTGCAAAGCATTGTTGCCATCGGCAGCAACAACGAGCCGCAAGATCATCAAGAACGGATTTTGTACAAACTGTTTGAAACGCTACAGGGCATCACTGTCAGCGGTGGACTGTGGCCGGCCTCGAACCAAGAGGGCACTCAAGACGCGCGTGAGACGCCACACCAAAGCCTGTTCTTTAACCGAGCCAGTGATGGTCTGATAGACAGAGTACGCTCATGGGATAACCCTGCTTTAGGGGGGTATCAGCAAGAACCTTGGTTTATAGCGGCGGTGGAAAAGCCTGCCGGTTACGTCGCATGGTCTGAAGTCTATATTGACCCGTTCACCCACATTCAGATGATCACCGCTTCCTCGCCATACTATGTAGACGGGCGCTTTGCCGGTGTCGCGACCGTCGATATTTCATTATCCAGCTTGGTGAAATTTGTTCGCCAACATGCCGAGCAGTACGATCTCGGCGTCATCTTGCGCGATGCCTACGGAGACTTGGTGACTGAGCACAATTTTCAAGTCGTGAGAGGGATGTACATCAGTCGCTTCCAATTTGGTGAGTTTAATTGGAGCGTCGACGTGATCAACGCCAAGCGTCTTGTGACTGAACAAGTCTATGAAGTGGTTTACAAAGTGGAGGCGGGGATTGTCCCCATCATGCTGATCTGCGTACTGGTTGGGTACTTTTTGATTAACCGCTACCTCATTTCTCCCATCGTCTATATCGCCAAAAAAGTGGACGATTCCCGCGAAGGTGGCGTGATAGACATTACCTACAACAGCCAAGATGAAATTCGCCACCTTATCGACACGTTTAACCAAAAGACCGTGTATCTCGATGCGGAAAAACGCAAGGCGCAGGCCTCGACTGAAGCGAAAAGTGCGTTTTTAGCCTCGCTGTCTCACGAAATACGCACACCGATGAATGGCGTCTTAGGTACGGCGCAGATTCTACTCAAAACCGATTTAGATGATGAGCAGCGCAAACATATGAAAACCCTCTATGACTCTGGGGATCACATGATGACGCTGCTTAATGAAATTCTCGATTTCTCCAAAATTGAGCAAGGTCGTCTAGAGCTCTCAAATCATCCTTTCCCGCTTGAATCTATCATCGGCAGCGTAAACAGCGTCTATTACACCCTATGTAATGAAAAAGGACTCAAGTTTAACGTGCACAGTGACGTACCGGATGGACGTTGGTACTGCGCCGACAAAGCGCGTCTAAGGCAGATCCTATTTAATTTACTCAATAACGCGGTGAAGTTTACATCTCGTGGCTATGTGGAAGTACATTTGAGTGAACAAAAGCGTGATGGGAAGAACTACCTCGACATCGAGGTCAGAGACTCGGGGATCGGCATCGCCAAAGAAGCGCAAGGGAAGATCTTTAATCCCTTTGAGCAAGCAGAGTCTTCAACGACACGACGTTACGGTGGAACAGGGCTAGGCCTCTCAATCGTTAAACAGATTTGTGAACTGATGAACGGCGAAGTAAGCGTAACCAGTGAGGTCGGGATTGGCTCGAGTTTTCACATCAGCATCGAAATGGTCATCAGTGACATTCAACCTGTCGAAATGGCTCAGCGGCGCAAAGTGGACTACAAAGGGCTTAAGGCACTGATTGTGGAAGACAACCGCACCAACTCCGTCATCATGAGCACGTTTTTGGCCAACAAAGGCTTTACATGTGATTGTGTCGATAATGGCCAAAAAGCCATTGATGCGATTGGCTCAACGCACTATGACCTGGTGCTGATGGACAACCACATGCCCGTAATGGATGGGATCGAGTCCACCACAGCGATTCGAGCGCTCCCCGATGGCCATGCCAGCACCTTGATTTTTGGCTGTACGGCCGACCTGTTCAAAGAGACACAAGACAAAATGTACGCCGCAGGTGTGGACGCCATTATCTCCAAACCCATCGATGAAACCGAGCTTGACGACACACTGTTCCAGTTTACTCATCGTCTGTACGGTTCAATGAGCGCAGTCATTTCAAACGAAGAAGAGTTAGAGAAAGCACTAGTGAGTCTGTTCGTAGCGATTGAAAATCAACAGTTTGAAGAAGCACTGACCTACGTTAAAACGATTCAAGCCAGTGTCGACTCGTCGAAAAGTGCCAACTTACGTCAAGCCATCGACAACCTTCACGGTGACATAGAAGCCAAGCGTACGCCGAGCCAAATCGATTTGGATACTCTCGCCGTTGAAGCGAGTCGGAACCTCTAGAATTGGCTGCCACATTCACCTCAATACTATCTGAATGCTCGTTTTGCTCAGAAAACACACAAAGGTCAAAAAGGTAGTGAAAAATGCTACCTTGCTCACATTATTTGGTGGGTTATTGACCAAGCTTACTTAAATTCGAGATCAAAAACTGCAAATTTACTGTTCTAATAGCGCCATCAACTGGGTGATGTTTTTATCTTAGTTGTATGTGTTGCTGTTTGTGTGTTGTTTTAGTTTATTGTTTGGTGAGTAAAATGAGGCCTAGAGCGCCGTTTTGTATTCGTCATGCCGCTGCAGATACCTTTGCAATGGTCGTGTTTTGCTTTATTTCCGGAATGATCATTGAGATCTTTATCTCTGGTATGACATTCGAGCAGTCTCTTGCATCAAGAACGCTGTCTATTCCCGTCAATATCGCCATCGCATGGCCTTATGGCGTGTTTCGTGACTTTGTATTGCGCCAAGGGCGACGACTTTCTCCATCAGGTGCAATGAAAAGCGTCTCAGACTTGCTGGCTTACGTGCTGTTTCAATCCCCAGTCTATGCCGGCATCCTTCTGGCCGTGGGGGCATCCACCGATCAGATCATGACGGCCGTTGCCTCGAACGCTGTCATCTCATGTGGTATGGGTGTGTTGTACGGCTATTTTCTCGACCTATGCCGCAAGTGGTTCCGCGTTCCGGGTTACTACCAACGCGCGTAATTGCATGAACCTTAACCACTTAACCCAATAAGTAGCCAAACAAACCCAATGACTTGGCTTTTTTTGGGAATGGGTCTTGACCTAAGGTAATAGAATCATTAAATTAGCGCCTCGTTGGTGAGCAACACCAACCACAATTTGATTCGGTGAGTTGTCCGAGTGGCTGAAGGAGCACGCCTGGAAAGTGTGTATACGGCAACGTATCGAGAGTTCGAATCTCTCACTCACCGCCACATTCTAAGAGGTCTGATTTATCAGGCCTTTTTCTCATTTTAGGGCTGTGTGCTATCAACCGAAAGGTACAAAATAGCAGACAATGACAGCTAGATTACCAAGTTATACATCCCGACAATGCACCTACCTTGTTCGTAGCAGAACAGGTATTTACTCGTTTCGCTGGAATATTCTCGCCACTGGTAAGCATCACCAGCCTAAACTCTCACTGAAAACCAGAGATTTCTTAACGGCAGTTCGCTTCGCCTCCGACCTAGCAAGTAGGCTCCTTCCCTTGGTTAATCCGACGATTGATGAAGTTAAATCTATTTATGATGACTTTAGAGGCAAAAAAAGAAAGGAAAGCCAACTGCTTAGCAGTATTGATATCATGGCGAGTCTTTCAGATTTGAGCGTGAAAAGCCAAATAGAATACCGTAATTGCTGGACTGGCTTTGTAGAGTGTTTATGTAGTTCGACTACTTTAGACAGCATTCGGCAGGCTCATATTGAAAAGTGGAAAGAGAAGTGGACCCCAATGGTTGGACACATAAGCTAATTCCTTAAGTGGTTGGTCCAGCTCATGCTGCGTATCTCTGCCTGCCGAGTTAGGCTTCATCAGGGGTGAGGTTATTGAGTCCTTGATGGTTACGCTCCTCATTATAAAACACCATGTAGTGACCGATTTCAAGCTCGGCTTCACGCGGTGTGGTATAAGCTTTTAAGTAAATCTCCTCATATTTCAGGCTTCGCCATAATCGTTCGATGAAGACATTGTCGATCCAACGACCTTTCCCATCCATGCTGATCCGTACATCATGGTCGATTAACTTCTGTGTGAACTCAGCGCTGGTAAACTGACTGCCTTGATCTGAGTTGAAGATATCGGGTGGTCCATAGTGCTTAAGCGCTTCTTCAAGAGCCTCGATACAAAAGCTAGTATCCATGGTGTTAGATAACCGCCAAGACAGCACCTTACGGCTATACCAATCGATGATGGCAACAAGGTAGAGGAACCCTTTAGCCATCGGGACATACGTGATATCAATTGCCCACGCTTGGTTGGGGTAAGTAACTTCGATGTCACGCAATAGGTAGGGATAAACCTTGTGTGCTTTGTTCGCCAGTGTCGTTTTGGGCTTGGGATAAATCGCTCCAATGCCCATTTCACGCATGATCCGAACGATACGCTTGCGATTAACCTTATGGCCTTTTTTAGCCAGCTCCGTTCGAACACGCCTACTGCCCATGAACGGATACTGAAGATGAATTTCGTCAATCATACGGCGCAATTCAATCTCCTCAGCAGAAAGTCCGATGGGCTGGTAATAAGCCGTAGAGCGAGCAATATTGAGAAGCTCGCACTGGCGCTTTATCGGTAGTTGGGTGGATTTATCCAGCGAACTCTTTCGCTGCGCTCGATCTAACGACCGAGCACTTTCGCCAAAAAATCATTTTCCATGGTCAACTGACCGATCTTAGCGTGAAGTTTGTCCACTTCTTCAGAATTATCTTTGCCCAACTGACTTTCAGAGGCAAAGATCATGGCTGCATTTTCAAGCAGCTCTTTCTTCCATGTTGAGATCTGGTTGGGATGCAGGTTGTACTTCTGTGCTAACTCAGCGACAGTTTTATCACCTTTAGCGGCAGCCAATGCCACCTTAGCTTTAAATTCGGGAGAATGGTTTCTGCGTTTTCTAGTCATAATCTGCTCCAGTATTTCTGGGTGCTATCAAAACAGATCAATCACTTAAAGTCATGTCCGAAAATCGGGGACCACTTCTCTTCTTTGGCTGAACAAAGGTACTCCCTTTGCTTATTGGTGAGAGTTGGATCTGTGCTTCAGTAAAAGTTGATGCAATAGCGCCAACAAGCTCTGCTGGCAAAATCTCCTTAAGGTTTTGCTCAGCAAGTGCGAGTATTATTGGCTCGCGCGCCGCCAAGGTGCGTTTCTGGTTACTGCGACGGCTGTAGCCATATGGTTTATCTCGGGTGTCTTTCTCTACGTCAAAGTAACGAGTGACAATGTCAAGATTGCGCTGGATAGTGCGTATATCTCTGACTAATCCCGCTTCATCAAGGCTTCTTTTGAGCTCTTGGGCCTTGACCTTTCTACTTTGTGGGATGCGCTTATACAGCTCAAAAGCAAAACGGATGTGGTCCACTGTGCTAGGTTTTGTGTATTTCGCCATAAGTGTTTACTTTTCTTCAGGCAAAACAAACCCGTGCTTGACGCGTGTGCGAAAAACAATGGTGTAGTTGTGCGTGGTTTTGAATAGAAACTAAATTACTTTGCGGAGCGGCATTACCTGCCGCATTGGATTGGGTATGACTGAAATGGTGATCGAGGACTCCTTTTGTAGGTGTATATCCTCTAGGTGACAGTGTTTGAGAATGGTTTAAATCGATAATCGTATTTTTAGTTTGTGGCCGATTGCACATGCATCTTGTAGGGCGTATGAAAGCTAGATATCGAGAAAAAGAGTTTCGTACTAGATATAGATCACCTTAGTTAATACTCGGTCATGTAAAATGCAGTTGCATATAACGTTTCAACCGACAACTTTTGACTGCATGTTTCAATGATTAAATTACACATCAAAACAAATTTTTTAGCTGGTCTATTTGGTAAAAAGCAAAAGGTCGAGTTTGATCAAAATGGTATTACTACTTTTTCTGATGATAGTAAGGCTTTTTATCCGTGGGAGAGTATTGATAGCCCTCCTGCTGTTAAGCTCAGCTTTTGGGGTGGAGTGTTATCGTTTACGGCGAATGACAATGAGCTATCTATCCCGATGTTAAGCTATTTCCTCGGATACAAGTATAAGTACTCATTCTTTCCTTTCTGGGCTAATAGTAATGCACAGAGATTGCGCCCTTTCTTGGACGAAGTTGAGTTAAGTTCAACGTCCAGGTTTCTGAGAACCTCAGAAATTAATAACTTTCAAAAATTCGCCACTGAACAAGCTAAGAGATGGAAAGGGTGGCACTTAGTACAAGGGCTGACAGAGCAAACTAAGGCGGTAGCTAAGAAATTAGAGGCAGTATGCTCATGGGGTCATTCTGATATTGCCAATATCCGCCAGAGCTACGTTAACAAGCAGTTAACGGAATACGCAGCTTTTTTTGAAGAGGTTGAATCTAATCCATTAACAGAGAAGCAGCGAATTGCTTGCATTACTGACAATGATAATAATCTACTCTTAGCCGGAGCTGGTACTGGTAAAACAAGCGTAATGGTCGGTAGAACCGGATATTTGATTCAAAGCGGTCAAGCTGCGGCAAATGATATTCTTTTATTGGCCTATGGGCGCATCGCTGCAAAGGAAATGGACGAACGAATTCGAGATAAGTTAGGTTTTGATGATGTGCGAGCGAGTACATTCCATAGCTTAGGAATGAAAATTATTGCTCAAGTAGAAGGGTCAAAACCTACACTATCACCGTTTGAAGATGACGCGAAAGCGAAATCAAGCTGGATGAACAATACCTTAGAGCAGTTGATGCTTGATGATAGGTATCGAAAATTGTTGCTAGAGTATTTTAGTGCTTACTATTACGTTGATAAGAACCCTTTTGATTTCAAAAGTGAGGGAGAGTACTTAAAGTACCTTACCGACAATGACATTCGTTCGCTAAAGGGAGACCAGGTAAAGAGTTATGGTGAAGTCGTTATTGCCAACTGGTTGTTTAGAAAAGGGATTAACTATGAGTATGAGCCGAGTTATCGGTTTGATGTAAGTACTGACGAGTATCGACAGTATCACCCAGACTTCTATTTACCCGATTATGATATTTACATCGAATACTATGGTACTGATGAACATGGAAATACGCTGCCATGGATTGATAAGGATCGATACAACGCATCGATGGAGTGGAAGCGTAAAACTCATGAGCATTATCAAACTGGCTATATAGAGGTGTTCTACCATCAGCATAAAGCTGGTGCCTTACTTAGTGTTCTTGAAAGCCAGTTATTAGAAAGAGGGGTTGAGTTTAACCCTAAGCCTCAGCAAGAGCTGCTAGATAATTTGAAGCAGTTGGGCCAAGTAACAGAAGTAGCGAAACTATTTAGCGCTTTGGTTGATATGTATAAAGCCGCTTGCCTCGACCAGGTGGCGATAGAGAGCATAATTCGTAATTCAATTGACCCCAAACAGACTGAAAAGGCATTAGAGCTTTTATACCCCTTGTATCATCGGTACGAAGTGTTTCTCCATGAGAAACAATGGATAGACTTCAATGACATGATTGGGAAAGCATTGAAATACATTCAGTCCGGGCAGTTCGTGTCGCCTTGGAAGTACATTTTGGTTGATGAGTTCCAAGACATTTCAGAGCCACGAGCAAGGCTTGTTAGAGCCTTAAGAGATTCTCTCCCAGGAACGTCACTGTTTTGTGTTGGAGACGATTGGCAAGCGATCTATCGTTTTAGTGGCGCAGATGTAAAGCTAACTACAAGTTTTAGTAATTACTTTGGAGCAACTTCCGAAACCAAGTTAGATTTAACTTTCCGCTTTAATAGTGCGATTGGAAATGTAGCAACGCAGTTTGTGACGCAGAATCCTGTTCAAATCAAAAAGGACATCCAGTCGCTGGTTAAGGTCAACAAACCTGCGGTATCTATTCTACGTCAAGGAAAGAATGAGCAAGGATCATCACCGCTAGATAAGGCTTTGAATGCGGTAGTGGCTTGCGTTAACAACTCGGGAAAACCAACGCAAAACAAAGTGTATCTTTTAGCAAGATTCTGGCATCAAATGCCGGACTTCCATCAGCTTAAGGAAATAAATCGGCAATACCCATCTCTTGAGGTTGTCAGCCAGTCTTTTCATGCATCTAAAGGTAAAGAAGCGGATTATGTGATCATTATGGGGCTGATGACGGGTAAACATGGCTTTCCATCCCAGAAAGTCACACCGCCGCTGGTAGATGCACTCTTGCCTAAAGGGGATGACTATGAATTTGCTGAAGAGAGGCGGCTTTTTTATGTCGCTTTGACTAGAGCGAAGCATAGAGCTTATTTACTGGCTGACATGACGGATGTCAGTGATTTTGTCGTTGAGCTAATCAAACAAAAGTACTTTGTGGATACCGATGAATTTGATGCTTCGTTTGTACAGAAGCTATTTGAGCAGATTTCTTGCAGTAGCTGTAAAACCGGGATCTTGAAAGAGCGTGTAAGTCGATATGGCAAATTTCTATCTTGCTCTTTTTATCCGCGCTGTAAACACAAAGAAACCCCTTGTGATCAATGTGGCAGCCCCATGAGTAGTACCAGTAAGCCAGGTTTCCAGGAATGCATCAATGAAGAGTGCGGAGATATAAGGCCATTGTGCAAGCGCTGTGGAAGTGAAATGAAATTCAGAAACGGCAAGTATGGACAGTTTTGGAGTTGCTCAACATATCGAAAAGGCGTAGATAAAAATTGTGGATACACAGAAAATGCTAATGTGCAATAGTACTTAGTAGCGCGTAAGAAAGCAGTCAGTCTATAATCCCGCAGATATTGGCTGGTAAGTCCAAATAAACGTAACGGATATCAATGTAACTGATTGTATATCCTGGTATATTGCCGAAATTAAAAGCCAAAATGATTAGGGTCTATAGTGCTCCCAAGTTATCAAGATTTAATGAAGCCAGTGTTAGAGGCTACGAAGGATGAAGAAGTAAAGCTCAGCAACGTTGTAAACTTGCTAGCAGAGCAATTCAATCTGTCAGAAGACGAGAGAACAGAGCTTCTTCCTAGCGGGCGCCAAGCAGCTTTTACAAATCGCGTTGGATGGGCCAAAACCTATCTCGCGAAAGCGGGTCTTTTGGACTCAACAAGGCGTGGTCATTTCGTGATAACAGACTTGGGGAAAGAAGCTCTAAACAGTGGAGAAGAGATCAACAACCAATACCTTAAACGTTTTGATGACTTCAATGCGTTCACCAAGCAAAAGAGCGATGATTCAGAAAAAGTCGAAGAAACAACTGTGTCTGATAATGATGCGACACCAGATGAGCTGCTAAGAGCTGCTTACAAACAGATTAATGACGCGTTAGCCTCAGACATCCTGTCTCGAACACGTAAAGTGTCTCCAGCCTTCTTTGAGCAATTACTTATCGACCTGCTACTCGCAATGGGTTATGGCGGAAGCGATGAGGGCATGGCTCACACTCTTGGTAAAAGTGGTGATAACGGTGTTGATGGCGTGATTAATCAAGACCCACTTGGAGTTGACCAGGTTTACGTCCAGGCTAAGCGTTATGCAGATGGTAACAATGTTGGCGCTGGTGAAATCCGAGACTTCTTTGGTGCGCTTAATCTGAAGAAAGCACAAAAAGGTATTTTCATTACCACATCAGAATTTACCTCATCAGCAACTCAGACGGCGAAAGACCTAGGCATGCGCATCGTGCTTATCAATGGTAAAGAGTTGGCAAAACTCATGCTGCGTTACAACATTGGTAGCCGAGATGAGCAGGTGTTGTATATCAAGCGTATCGATGAAGAGTTTTTTGAAGGATAGCCCACGATGGATAAAGAGTTAACGCCAGAAGAGCAGGCGCGATTAATCATAGATCAAAAGCTGGTGGATGCAGGTTGGACTATCCAGGATAAGAAACGTCTCAATCTTTACGAAGGCCAGCAAGGCATCCACGGAATCGCCATTAGAGAGATGGATACGTCCACAGGTCCAGTGGATTACATGATTTTCATTGATGGCAAAGCATGCGGCGTTATTGAGGCTAAGAAAGACGGAGTCTCTCTAGGCGGAGTCGCAGGGCAAAGCGAGCGTTATAGTTTATCGAAATCAGCATTCACACAGCGTTGGATGGATGAACTACCGTTTACTTACGAAGCAACCAGTGAAGAAATTCGTTTTTGTGACTATCGAGATCCTAAAGCACGTAGTCGCAATGTCTTCCATTTTCATAAGCCAGAGACATTGAAAAAGTGGTTAGAGGAAGAGCAAACACTTCGTGCGCGTATGCTGGATTTACCTGAACTCGATACGCAAGGCCTTCGCGATTGTCAAATCGATGCTATTAATGGGATAGAAGATTCACTGAAAAAGAACAAACCCCGTGCACTATTGCAAATGGCAACTGGCTCGGGGAAAACCTTTACTGCCGTTACACAAATATTTCGTTTAGCAAAATACGCCAAGGCTAAGCGTGTTTTGTTCTTGGTCGATAGAGGTAATCTAGGTCGACAGGCCAAGAAAGAATTTGAGCAGTACGATACTCCTCTTGATGGTCGAAAATTTACGTCTCACTACAATGTAAATATTTTGGGTACCACAGGTGTTGCAGATACAACGAAAGTGACTATCTCGACAATCCAACGACTTTACTCACAGCTTTCAGGCTCAGAGCTCGATGAAGACGCTGATGAGCGTTCTGGATATGAAGTAGAAGCAGATAGCGATGCTAAACAACCTCGAACGGTAAACTATAACCCAGCGATACCGATTGAGACCTTTGACTTGATCATCATCGATGAATGTCATCGCTCAATATATAACCTATGGCGTCAAGTGATCGAGTATTTCGACGCATTTTTGATCGGGCTTACGGCAACACCAACCAAGAAAACCATCGGTTTCTTCAATCAAAACTTGGTCTCTGAATACACTCATGAAGATGCAGTCATCGATAAGGTAAACGTCGGTTATGATATCTACCGAATCAAAACCAAAAAGTCAGAGGAAGGGGATTTAATAGAAGCTGGGACCGCCGTACAGATCCGGGACAGGTTGACTAAGAAAAAGCGTCAAGAAGTTTTAGATAAAGACGAGAGTTATAACAAAACCCAGCTAGATCGAAGCGTTATTGCGCCTAACCAAATAACAACCGTTCTAACCGCTTTTAAGGATAGATGTTTACCTGATTGCTTTAGTGAACGTTCTTGGGTCCCTAAAACCCTGATTTTTGCTAAAGATGATGATCACGCAGATCGTATCGTAGATAAAGTTCGAGAAGTATTTGATGAAGATAATCACTTTTGTAAAAAGGTGACCTATCGGGTTGGTAAAAAGAAAGCCGAAGACACCATTGCAGAATTTCGAACAAGCCCAAGACTGCGTATTGCAGTTACCGTAGATATGATCGCGACAGGCACGGATATTAAGCCTCTTGAGTGTGTTATCTTCATGCGAGATGTTCGCAGCCAAGCCTACTATGAACAAATGAAAGGGCGTGGTACTCGAGTAATTGATACCAGTTCTCTGCACCTCGTTACGCCGGATGCAAAAGCAAAAACCAAATTTGTCTTAGTTGATGCCGTCGGAGTGACAGAAACAGACAAAACGGAAAGCCAAGCGATGGAGAAGAAACCATCAGTGTCTACTGAAAAACTGATGGAGCAAATTGCTAGGGGTGACCGAGACGCCGATACACTACAAAGCTTGGGTAACCGCTTAATCCGCTTAGATCTAAAATTAGACGACAAGCAGCGAGCAGAACTAACGAAGTTAATGGGCAAACCACTTGCGCTCGTGGCGGGTGAGCTAATACATGCAACGAATGAAGACTACCTTGAGCAAGAAGCGATAGAAAAGTTTGGCACTGACGCACCAACAGTCGAGCAGCGAGATCAAGTTTATAAGCCTTTAGCCGATGCTGCCGTTAAACCATTTCACAACCCTGATGTACGAGAACTGGTAGAAAAGGTTAGGCGCAGTACGGACCAAATCATTGATGAGAGTGCTGATGAACTGATTGATGCAGGCTTTGATGCTGAAAAAGCCGAGCACATTATCAAGAACTTTAAGCAGTTTATGGATGACAACAAAGATGAGCTCACCGCAATTGAGTTAATTTACAGCAAACCGTACCAACAACGACATTTGAGTTACGATCAGATTGAAGAACTTGCTGAAAACATCCAAGCGCCGCCTTATAATCTTGCCCCTATTGAAGTGTGGAAGGCGTATGAGCAGCTCGAAGCTGCAAAAGTTAAGGGGGTTCCACCTGCGACCTTGCTAACTAATATCGTAAGCTTGGTTAGCTATGCTACAGGCCTAAAAGAGGTACTCGAGCCATTTCCTGAGGTGGTCGAGCGACGTTTTAGTGCGTGGTTAAGCCAGCAACAGCAAGTTGGTGTTGAGTTTGATGAAAGCCAGCTTGAATGGTTGGAAATGATAAAGCAGCAGATTGCCCAAAACGCAGAGATGATGATAGAAGACTTTGATTATGCGCCGTTTAACCAACAAGGTGGGGTGTTCAAAGCGAAGCAGTTATTTGGTGACAAACTGGATAATGTAGTAAATGAATTGAATGGTTACTTGATAGCTTGATGAAAATAAAAATGAATAATGACAGTATGTTAGATAGTAATTGGGCGTTTGCCACGCTAGATCAGATTATTGCGCATGATGGCGTGTTCACCGATGGAGATTGGGTTGAGAGTAAAGACCAAGACCAAAATGGTGATGTACGCCTGATCCAATTAGCTGATATTGGCGATGGTGAGTATAAAGATAAGTCTTCTCGATTTATGAATTTTGATACAGCAGAAGACTTACGGTGTACTTATCTTGAAAAAGGTGACGTTTTAGTTGCTAGGATGCCAGATCCTCTAGGTCGAGCATGTATTTTTCCAGGTGATGACAAGAAATCAGTAACTGTTGTAGATGTATGTATCTTAAGGCCAAATACTTCCAATATTGATAACAAATGGTTGATGTATTGGATAAATTCTCCAGTTTTCAGAAATAAAATTGCAGCACTACAGAGTGGTACAACTAGAAGAAGGATTTCGAGAAAGAATCTTGCCTCGATAGGTTTTCCTGTGCCGCCGAGTCGTTTACAAGTAACGATACGTGAAAAAATCGAAGAGCTTTTCTCTCATATTGACGCAGGAGTTGAAGGGCTAAAGCAAGCAAAAGCTAAGCTACAACAATACCGCCAGTCGGTTCTTAAAGATGCAGTTACAGGAAAGCTAACAGAGCAATGGCGTGCACAAAACACAGACAAGTTAGAGCCTGCTGAACAGTTACTAGAACGTATTCTCGACGAGCGCCGAGCGAACTGGGAAGCAGAGCAGCTTAAAGCCTTTGAAGAGAAAGGTAAGACACCTAAGAACGATAAATGGAAGGATAAGTATAAAGAGCCCCCTCAGGCTGATCTGTCTTCCTTACCTGAAATACCCGATGGTTGGACTTGGACTACTATAACCCAGCTCGGTGAGTTGAATAGAGGCAAATCAAAGCATAGGCCACGTAATGACCCAAGCTTATATGGCGGAGATTATCCGTTTGTTCAAACTGGTGACGTGCGTGCAGCAGATGGTCTTTTAACAACTTATAAGCAGACTTATTCAGAAAAAGGGCTTTCTCAAAGTCGTTTGTGGCCAAAAGGTACAATGTGTATCACAATTGCCGCAAATATTGCTGAAACAGCGATACTTGGTTTTGACGCATGTTTCCCTGACAGCGTAGTAGGTTTTATCCCTCAAAATGAAAGTGTTTCAGTTGAATATATTGAGTTCTTCTTTAGGACAGCCAGAGAAGACCTCGATCGCTATGCTCCAGCGACAGCCCAGAAAAATATCAACCTAGCAATAATAGAGACGGTCTCGGTACCGTTTATGTCAATTGAAGAACAAAAAGAGCTAGTTCTGCAAGTGACAGAAAAGCTTGAGGCTACGAACAGAGCAGAGGCTACCATTGATGAGAAGATACAACATTCGGCTTCTTTAAAGTCGTCAATCTTGGCAAAAGCATTCTCTGGCGAGCTTGTACCAAATAGTTGTGCTGAAAATGCACTAGAACTATTGGAAAACATTAAGGCAGAAAAAGAAACGATGGCAGAAACAAAGCCAAAGCGTTCTACTAAGAGGAAAAAAAAAGTGACTTCAGGGCGTAAACCACTACTAACCGTATTGAATGAACAAAGCGAACCATTAAAACCTGATGAGCTCATGCAATTGGCTGGATATTCATCTAATGAAGTTGAAGAATTCTATATCAAGTTAGCCGAAATTGCTGAACAAGTAGAACAGCTATCGCCAGATACGGAACAGATTAAAAACTGGCCTTACGAGAAAGAGTCTGAGATCAAATTAAAGCTGAAGGGTTAGTTGTGAAAATTGATTGGTTACGCTTAGAAAACTTCAAAAACCTAACAAACTTTGAGGTCGACTTCTCTCTTGAGAGTGAACGGCAAGTTGTTATTGGTCGAAATGGTGTCGGAAAATCCAATATATTGGAGTCTATCGCGTGGATTTTCAGAGATTTAGACCTTGGTGAAGAGTCTGAATTTGAGTATGCGATTAAATATCGTTGTCGAGGTCACTATGTGAAAGTTGTCTCGAAAGGCGAGTCAGCTAGAAAGCCAAAGCGAAAGGGTAGTAGAAGAGAAAATGTTCAGAGATTTAAACGCTCTTACTGGGTTATTGAAAACGCCGCAGATATTGAAGATAAAAGTAGTGAAGAAGTCGAAGAGTTATTTGTAGAAATCAAAGAGACAGAATTTAATCGACGTAATCAAGCTATTAAAAATGAAAAGGGAGTTTATTTTTTTCCTGATACGCGAGTATTGCCGGACTATGTATTTGGTTATTACTCAGGTATATCTGCTCGTTTTAATGAAGCTTTTGAAGATCATGAGCGTAACTACTATCAAGATCAGAAAAATGGTGAAGAGATGTCTCTTCGCACCATGTTTTTAGCTAAGCCTCACCATAGCCAATTTTCATTGCTCTCTTTTTTCGCCAAGAATGATGAAAGTACTGCAAAATTTTTATCAGATGAGTTTGATATTGAGAGCTTGTCTTCTGTTCTATTTACACTTCAAGAACCATATTGGAGTAGTTCAGCGAAGAAGAATACATTAGCAAAGCAGAAAAAAGATAGACGTTTTTGGGGAGCTGGAGGAAACGTTGAGCCATTCTTAGACAAGTTATTTGAGCTTGCCTATGCACCGATGTCCGGTTCAGAAAGAAAAGAGATATCAATAAACCGCTCGACAAATTTAGAGACGAGGTATTGCTTCTTAAACTCTCAAAACTGTATCGAGAAACTAGCTGAAGGACTTGAACCAAAAGAGTTTTTCACTCGTTTAGAAAGTGCAATTTTTAGCGACGTTTTGAGTCTAGACGGCAGTGGATTGAAGATTAGAGTCAAGCTAAGAGGCGTTAAGGACGCAATTACCTTCAGCGAGATGAGTGAAGGTGAGCAGCAACTACTAACTATTATTGGGCTGATGCGTTTCACTCAGCAAGATGAAAGCTTGTTTCTATTGGATGAACCAGATACTCACTTAAATCCGGCATGGTGTTTAGATCTATTAAAAAACCTCAAAGATCATGGTGTTGACCC
Source organism: Vibrio sp. R15-SG3-ISO1A (assembly GCF_059833955.1). NCBI lineage: Bacteria > Pseudomonadati > Pseudomonadota > Gammaproteobacteria > Vibrionales > Vibrionaceae > Vibrio > Vibrio sp. R15-SG3-ISO1A. The sequence goes on along the minus strand of NZ_JCBDGH010000088.1, from coordinate 118,995 downwards.
CAAGCGTAGTCAAATTCTTATAACTACTCATAACCCGTTAACGTTTGCTGGGTTGGACAAGCACGAGGTAGTAATTGTCGACAAGAATAGTGATGGCTCCATATATAGTTATCATCCAACGAGCGCCCCGAAGGGGATGGGCTTTCAAGCTATATTAACCAGTGACTTTTTCAAGCTAAGGTCAACTCTAGACCGGGATACGTTAGCGCTACTTGATGAAAAGCGTGAACTAGGTTTGAAAGCGGATAAATCCGATGAAGATAGGAAAAGACTTGCAGAACTGAACGTACAGCTTGGTAGGCTTGATTTTTCGCATGCTGCGCGTGATCCGCTTTATATCGAGTACATTAGGGCGATGACACTGGCGCAAAAAGATCATCCAGAGATTGGGGATGCGGCACCAAACCACAATAACTGGGAGCTTAGAAAGAACATAGCCGAAAAAATTGCATTAAAGCTGTCTGAGAAGGAAAGCGAGTAATGAGGTATATAGATAAGCGGCAGTTACCAAGGCTAATCGATCTGACTGATATTAATAATGCAAAGGCAGAAATATCTGCGCTACCCGATGACCAGCGTAGCAACTTTATTGATTCTAATGGCGGTAGATGGTCTGCTTTGAAAACGCAGCTATGGACTATTGGGAATATGAAGTGTTGGTATTCGGAAGCCGTTATACAGAGGCAAGAAGGCCACGTAGAGCATTATCGCCCAAAAAAGAAACCACATGGCTTGAATGGAGAGCAACATCCAGGGTACTGGTGGAGGGCGTTTGATTGGATGAATTTCCGAATTTCTCATCCCACTTCAAACGTGCGAATAACAGATTACCTAACAGGGAAAGTTGTCGGAAAAGGTGCTTACTTTCCTTTGCGAGAAGGCTGCGTCCGAGCGCAAGATGAAGCAAGTGAGCGAACAGAAGAGCCCGTCCTATTAGATCCAACCGTCAGAGGGGATTGTAGACTCCTTTGTTTTGACTCTAATGATGGTAAACCAATACCAACGTATACAATAGACCAAGATGAGTGGAAAAATAAAAGAGCGGCAGACTCGATAGCTTACTACCATCTTGATGAAGGTACGTGGAACTATTTACGAAAAGATCTCATGGATGATGTCAGTCGATTATGTGAAACACTGATTGATGAAGCTGGTGCAGCTGAACCAGATCAAGCTCGTTGTGATGACTTGATAGATGAACTCGTTGGTTTCATGGATGAACATCAACCTTTTACAGCAGCATGTATTCAAGTAATTAAAGAAAAAGGTTTACTAGAAGTAGTGACCTAGAGATCAATATGAACAATTTAACAACTGGTGATATCGTAAATCGAGTGTGGAACTATGCCCATGTATTGCGTGACGAAGGCGTAGGGTATGGTGATTACGTAGAACAGTTAACTTACCTGATCTTCTTAAAAATGTCTTCTGAGCGAGCAGAAGGTGGTAAAGAGGGGGAAAGCTTAGCTGCTGAGCGCTGGGCCAAACTTATTGAGCTAGATGGCTCAGACCTAGAGATGGAATATCGGCATACATTGGAAAGCCTAGGAAGCCAAAAAGGCACACTTGGCATGATTTTCCGCAAAGCCCAGAATAAAATTCAAGACCCAGCGAAACTTGAGCGCCTGATATCAATGATCAATAAAGAGTCATGGTCATCGTTGAGTATTGATGTCAAAGGCGAGATTTATGAAGGCTTGTTACAAAAAGGTGCTGAAAGCGAGAAGAAAGGTGCAGGTCAATACTTTACTCCGCGCCCAATCATTGAAGCAATCGTCGATGTAATGCAACCGAAGCCAATGCAGAAGATCGCCGATCCTGCCTGTGGTACAGGTGGATTTTTAACAGTCGCGCATGACTATGTTGCTTTTGATATTGATAGAGAAACAGGTGAAAGAACACCAAAAGCACTGACTAAAAAAGAGAACCGTTTCTTAAAAAATGAAGCGATAAGTGGCAACGACATTTCAGATTCGGTGGCTCGTTTATGTGCCATGAACCTGTATCTCCATGGTATTGGAGCTGAAGAGTGCCCGATCTCTACATCAGATGCATTGGCAAAAGAGGTTGGATCTAACAAAGTTGATATGGTTCTAGCTAACCCTCCTTTCGGGAAAAAGAGTTCAGTAACTATCATTAACGACTCAACTGGTAAGTTAGAGAAAGAAAAGCTGACTTATACTCGTGAAGATTTTTGGGCAGAAACCTCGAACAAACAACTTAACTTCGTCCAACATATCGGCAATATGTTAAGAGTCGACGGAAAAGACTCTGGCAAAGCCGCTGTGGTACTGCCAGACAACGTGTTGTTTGAAGGCGGTGCTGGTGAAACTATTCGTAAAGAGCTGCTTACACGTTTTAACCTGCACACTATCCTACGTCTACCAACAGGTATCTTTTACGCTCAAGGTGTTAAGGCAAACGTACTATTCTTCGATGCTAAGCCTGCTTCAAAAGAAGCGTGGACTAAGAGCGTGTGGGTTTATGACTACCGAACTAATGTACATAAAACCTTAAAAACTAATAAGCTCGCTTGGAGCGACTTCAAAGAGTTTATTGAACTTTATAAAGCTGATGACCAAAAAGCACGAGTTGCTACTTGGGCAGAAGTGCAAGAAGAAGATGGTGGTCCAGGTCCAGATGGTCGTTGGCGTGAATACAGTTATGACGAGATCATTGCTAGAGATAAGACGAACCTCGATATCACGTGGTTGAAAGACGAGTCACTGGAAGATACGGAAAACCTTCAGCCACCAGCAGTCATCGCAAGTGAGATTGTTGAGTTGCTTACCGCAGCGCTAGAAGAGTTCAAAAGCGTAGAAGAAGCGCTTGTAGAAGAAGACGAAGATTAGATACAAAGGGGCCTAGGCCCCTTTTTTTATGTTTTATATATTTGGTTGGGAAATATGAAGTTAATTGCGAATGGCTTAAACAAGAATTTTTTTAGAACAATGCTGCCTCCTGCAGGAACGGAGGTTGATGGTGTGGTTGCTGCAATCGCTTATGGTGATGATAGAACAGAGCTGCTTCAGCATTGTATAGACAACCGTTATCGGCTGGATATTTGGATGAGGTATGATCATACGGTTCCCGTATCGCCAGCTTTTTTATCTAAACTTTTAGCCAACACAAAAAACAATATCTTCTGTAAGTTGGTACCAGATTCTCTCCACAGTAAAGTGATTTGGTGGAAGGGTTATGGTGCATATGTTGGTTCGGCAAATCTTACCGATCGAGCGTGGAATTCAAATATAGAAGCCGGAGTTTTCTTTAGCGAAAGTGATCTTGTTGATTCAGGAATGGCTGAGCAGTTATCAGAGTTTTTCGAAAGTTTGGAATCTTTAGACGTTTGTTTTGATTTGAACGAGGCCATCATAAAAGAGCAAAAAGCTCTTCTCGAGCTAAACAAGCAAAGAGTGAAGGAAGATAGAGAAAGAGCGAATAAGCGTAAAATTCCCGTATGGGGTGGTGTTAGCTTTATTGATGATCGTAAAGCGAAGGACAAGAGAAAGGACAACTTTAGGAAAGAGTGGGAGAGTACACTTTCGACAATCAAGAACATAGCTTCTCAGATCAATGATTTCAGACCTAAATGGATAGCGGTTGATACTCCGGTGTATTGGCAAGTTGATCAATTCTTACACGCCTATTACTACAACAAAGTTCGACGTGATAACAATACATATCCATACGAAGACGACTATCAACAGCATTGTAAGAACCCACAAGCAACTTTAATGACTATGCTTCAGTGGTGGCAGGACTTACCTGAGCCCCCGTCAGATGAAGATTACAATATCGAAGTCAATGCGCCACTTATTCGCAATAGCTTGTCTAGGAACCAAATAGGTTCAGTTACAAGAGATGATCTTCAAGGTATTTTGAGGGCAACTCATGCGACGATGGACCACTTAATTAAAATGAGCACAGAGTCTTTGGGAAGGCCAAACCAGAAGTCATTGACCAGAGAAGAGAGGCTTCCGCTGTTTACAGATTGGTTATACAACCAACGAAATGGCAAAGGGCAAACGGTAATAGAGCTATTAGATTTAGTGCTCTACGGGGGTAAACCTGAAAATATGTGGGAGCGCATCTATCAAGCAAGTAAGCATGAAGAATATCGATTCGCACATTATGGTATTAGTTCGATTGCTGAGGTTGTTGGTTGGGCTAGACCTGAAGATACTCCACCAAGAAATGGCCGTACTAACAAGGCTCTTAGAGCCCTTGGGTATCCGGTAAAGGTAAATATCTGATAAAAAAATAATATTCCGTCTAGCTATACCAAAAATGTGAAGGGAAACGCTGTCCTGAAAGTAGTTTTATGACACTGTATGCTCATTTAAATGTATGGTGGTCAACTTATGAAATTAGGCTTTTTCTTTGGAGCGGGTGCTGAAGTAGGTTATGGACTCCCGATTGGTGGAAAGTTTGCGATCGATTTGTTTCGCCAAGATGTGAGTGAGCATAAACAGGCGTTGCGCAATCAATTAAGAAGTCTCAACCAATACGATACGTACGTTACAAGCTGGCTACCAGAAAAATACGCTACACAGAGGATTCATGCCTTTGGAAAAAACGAGTTTACTAGTTTAATTGAATCGTCAATTGAGTACAGGAAGTCAGAAATTGTTCGTAGGCTCAATGATTTTGATGTGGAAGCAGACAAGGCACTGATAGATCTAGGAATAGATAAGAAAGTTGTTGTTGATAAATTTAATACTGAAATGGAGCATGCGTTCGGTGACCAGCTGTTTTCAACTGCTGTTCAGATGAATAGTTTACTTTCTGATGAAGTGAGATTGTTTGGCAGCGAAATGTACTCAGCAATGTTGAGTGTACTACGTGTTAAAGAAAACACTGCTGATCTTCAGAGGTATGCAGGGGCTTTTTTACAACTTTTGGTTGGGGCACACGGACAAGAGCTGGTTCAGAGGCTTAATCAAGAACTGTTTGAAGCTGCTCCTGACGATATCCCTATATTTGATGATGTTTCCGGAATGTTCAAAGTTGAGTTCAATCAAGCAGGATTAAGTGCTTTGGAACTATTAATGGAATCAAAGCGAGAATACGATGTAGAGAATGGGTCGATATCAGACTTGCTCTCTGCTTTGGCGCAACAACTTTTAGAAAATATATTTACCACTGTATTAGACTATCAGTCACTCATTGATAGCCACTTTCGCTATTTATACTCCCCAAAAACAGAATGGGCTAAGTTCTCAAAAATGGTTATTTTTTTGTGGGCTACAAGGAAGTACATTAAAGAGCAGTTAGAGAACATTGGCAGTCTGCCCAACAGCGGTTACTATCATGATCTTCAACGTTGTGAAGCTCTTGGTATCGAAATTTCCGCGATAGGAACAGCTAACTATAATAACCTCATTGAGACAATTGCCGGGCAACTTGATTATCAAATACCAAGTGTTCACCAGTTAAATGGTGGTGTCTGTGATTACTACAATCCATATAAAAACTCGGTTGTATTTTGCCAAGATGATAATGATGTTCCACAAGATCAAATCCATGTACCGTTTATACTGACTCAAAGCGGGCTAAAGCCCTTAACATCTGTCGATATGTCAAGACGTTATGTTAGCTTGTTTGACAGTTACTCCGAGTGTGACGCCATAGTTGTAATTGGGTATGGTTTCAATATTGATGATAGCCATATTAACGGATTGTTCCGTCAACTTATAGAAGATAACGGTAAGTCACTACATTGGGTTTGTTTAGATACTGACGGCACAGCAGAAGAACAGAAGCGAGTATTGGTTCAGAAATTAAGAATTAGTGCGGTTAATCGAAATAAGGTTCATGTTGTTCCTGTATCACCTGTTGAGAGATTAATTGGTGGAGTAAACTGGTTGGATAGTATCAAAACAGTGGTCGAGCAAGGTTAGACTTGTTAGTTGTCGTAACTAATCGCCCGATGAACTAAGTGATAGTTTTACCAATACCTAAAGTAGTACTTTGTACTATCTATGGTAATCAAGTCGATGCGTCTAATAGTAGTGCCAACTGGTTGTGTACTTATGTACCATTGGTTGTACCACTTCCATATCTTCTTTTTATGTTTATTGAAAACAATCAGTGTCTTATATCATGATTTCGACTGCCTCACTCCCGCCACATTCTAAAGGTCTGATTTATCAGGCCTTTTTTCATATCTGAAGATTGAAGACTATTTTAGATAACTACTCTAGAACCAACACATATCATTCAGCCCAAATCTAACTTCTCGTAAAGGTCGAACCATTACAAATCAGGCTTGAGTCCAGTCACATTCACTACAAAAAAGCGCGCAATCCAGCGGCGGTAGTCCGAAAATTTCAAATTAAACATCATGCCAAACGTGACGCAAGTCACCAAACCTAACCCATTTCTAAGACTTTATCGCCATATGCAATTGAGCTGTATATCATGATTTCAGAATGATGATCGGCGCCTATTATGTTCCAGACTACCTCTTTTTATGATGCGCACGCAGATGTGCTAGCGAAGCAATACAACTCAGTGTCGTTTGAGTCTGTTCACCAGTCTTGGCGGGCCTATTGGCCGAGTGCGGGCGCGTCTGTGCTTGATGTGGGGGCCGGTTCTGGGCGAGATGCAAAGTGGTGTAGTGCACAAGGGTGTGAGGTCATTGCTATCGAGCCGAGTGATTTGCTGCGAGATATTGGCAAACACAGCACGGGCCCGAATGTCACTTGGCTGAAGGATTCACTCCCTAGGCTAGAGAACACGCTCACCCTAGGCATGCGCTTTGACCTGATCTTAGTCAGCGCAGTATGGATGCATATACCGAGTAGCAAACGGGAGCGCGCGTTTAGGAAACTCTCATATCTTCTTGCTCCCAATGGCAAGCTTGTGATCAGTTTACGTCATGGTGAGTTCGATGATGGGCGCCACAGCTTTCCCGTTTCGGTGGACGAAATTAAGCGCTACGCAAGCGAACGAGCGCTACAAATGGAGTTGGTCACTGATAGCGATGATTCTCTTCAACGCAGCGGTGTGCATTGGCAAACCGTTGTGCTGTCCCTACCTGATGATCGTTCTGGAAGTCTCAACACCGTTCGCCGTATTGTGATCAATGACAGTAAGTCGGCCACCTACAAATTGGCTTTATTGCGCACACTTTTACGCATTGCTGATGCTCATCCCGGCGCAGTGATGGAGAGAGCCGATGGCAAGATAACGCTACCAGCTGGGTTAGTCGCGCTTTACTGGGTCAAGCAGTTTAAGCGACTCATTGATGTCGATATCCAAGGCATGGGGATTCAACAAAACTCCAATAGCAGTAAAGGCCTGGGTTTTGTAAAAGAAGATGGATGGCACCAACTCAACCATCTAGCGGCGGATGATTTTACCATTGGTGCGCTCTTTATGGGTGATGACGCCAAAGCCATACAAAAGCTCTTCTCACACACACTGGCGACCATCAAATCAGGTCCCGTAACCTTTATTTATCAAGGCAGTAAAGACAATCGCTTGTTTGAGTTATGTTCACCTTCCTCTCGTCGCAAGCGTCAAGACTCAGTGGTATTGGATGGCGCGTTTTTCGCAAGCTACGGTGAGTTTGTGCTTGATGAGAGTTTGTGGGAGTGCTTTCGCTTGTATCACTCATGGATTGAGCCTTTAGTCGTCAACCAATGGGTTAAAGAGATGCAGCGATTCGAGTTAAATCGCCAGCGTGATATAGCGCTACATACCTACCATAATTGTTTGGTCTGGATTGATGCTGCGCATGACACGCGTGATGTACGACAAAGAGTTGAGGAGCTCAAAGGTCAAGGGACGGAGATTGTCAGTGTGTGGAGCGGTAAGCCGCTCGCAGATGCGTATCACGTTGATCATTGCTTGCCTTTTGCGTACTGGCCAAACAATGATAAGTGGAACTTATTGCCGACGACATCAGCGGAAAACCTGAAAAAGAGTGACCGACTGCCAACAGTTAAACGCCTGTATGACTCGAGAGTGCGAATCCTAGATTGGTGGAATGTTGCGTGGGGAAATGATGCACATCGCCAGCGCCGTTTTTTCACTGAAGCCGCATTATCGCTGCCCAATTTACCCGCCGCGTGTACCGACTTTGAGGCGGTATTTGAAGCGATGGGGCTTCAGGTGCGAGGGGTCAAAAGCCGCTTACTTGTCTCTGAGTGGTAACCACCATGACTTACACCGGAATTGATGGCTGCAAAGCAGGCTGGTTGGCTTGGGTAGTGACAGAAAATGCACGGCCTAAAATCGTGATTGAAGAAAGTTTGGACGCGCTGGCGGCGCAGATTGGGGGCACTGGAGTGTGGCTGGTGGATATGCCAATCGGTTTTAGCACCCCAGATCAGCCAGATAGGTTATGTGATAAGGCCGCGAGGGCGTTGCTTAAAGGGCGCCGTGCGTCGGTGTTTTCCGTGCCTTGTCGTGAGGCGGTCTATAGTGAGAGTTACGAGCGCGCCTGCGAGCAAAATGTGGCGCGGTTGGGCAAAAAGTTCTCGAAACAAACCTGGGGCATTGTCCCTAAAATGCGTGAATTGGATGCCTTTGTCCGATCTCGGCGCAGTGCGTCACTGTCTGTACGTGAAGCGCATCCTGAGCTGGCCTTTGCGGGGCTATCTGGTCAACCGATGGCGTGGAATAAAAAGTGTATTGAGGGGCATCAAGAGCGGTTAGCGCTGCTAAATCACATAGCCCCAGATTGGATGGCGGTGCTCAATTCAGCGCTGGCGAGCGTACCGCGTAAAGTGGCGGAGAAAGATGACATTCTCGATGCGTTTGTTCTGATGTGTATTGCGATGCGACCAGAAGAGTGGGTGAGCTTACCAACTCCAGCCAGCGATTTAGAATCTGGCTTGCCGCGTGAGATTGTCTATCTACCGAGCGCCGATGTGAGCTGAGTACCCGTTTCACATCGGCGTCATCTGTTTAACACGTGTTTATTGCGCTTTTTGAGTGTTGGATGGCTTGTTTGGACGGTTACCTGAACGGTTTGGCTTTCTTGCACCATTGCTGCTTTTTCCCGCGGGTTTACCACCACGTTTTTCACCGTTCGCCGATTTTGGTCCGAAGTGACGCTTGTTTTTGCTGGCCGGTTTGTGGCCACGGGCGTTGTCTGCTGAGCGTTGTCCGTCGGTATGTTCCGTTTTCGGTTTCTTCGGCTTTTTTGGTTTCTTTGGCTTAATCGGGCGTGTGTCGAGTTTGGATTCTGGCAGCACGTTGACTGGCGCATAGCCTTCTAAGGCAAGGCGTGGCAACAGCTGTTGAATCAATCGCTCGATGGCAAATAGCTCGCTCGCTTCTGCCGCTTCCACCAAAGAGATCGCACGGCCCACTTCGCCAGCTCGACCTGTACGGCCAATTCGGTGAACATAATCTTCGGCCACGTGCGGCAGTTCAAAGTTAACCACTTGAGGCAGCTGTGGGATGTCGATGCCGCGCGCCGCGATGTCGGTGGCCACTAGGACGCGAACGTCGCCAGATTTAAAATCCGCTAGTGCTTTGGTGCGCGCACTTTGACTTTTATTGCCGTGAATCGGCGCTGCGGTGATCCCTTGATCATTGAGGTAATACGCTAAGCGGTTAGCACCGTGTTTGGTGCGGCAGAACACCAGAACTTGTTTCCAGTCGCCATCTTGAATCAGTTTAACCAACATCGGCGCTTTCTTGCGCTTGTCGGCCGGGTAGATGCACTGCTCGATGGTGGTTGCGGTCGAGTTGGCAGGCGCGACAGACACTTCAACAGGATTGTTCACCAAGCCTTTTGCTAAGTCACGAATCTCTGCTGAGAACGTCGCTGAGAAGAGCAAGTTTTGGCGTTTTTCAGGTAGCAGAGCCAAAATCTTGCGGATATCGCGGATAAAGCCCATATCCAGCATGCGGTCTGCTTCATCGAGAACCAGCACTTCCAGTTGATCAAACTTCACCGCATTCTGTTGGTAAAGATCGAGCAAGCGACCCGGCGTGGCGACCAATACGTCCAATCCTTTGCGCAGCTTCATCATCTGCGGGTTGATCTTGACGCCGCCAAATACCACACCCGAGGTTAGGCGTTGGTAACGGCTGTACTTGAAGACGTTTTCTTGCACTTGCGCCGCCAACTCACGAGTCGGTGTAAGGACGAGCGCACGAATGTGATTGCCTTTGACGCGCGTGCCGTTATCGAGGCGCTCTAGAATTGGCAGTGTAAAGCCTGCGGTTTTACCTGTGCCTGTCTGCGCTGCGGCCATGACATCTTGACCAGCAAGCACCGCTGGAATGGCTTGTTGCTGGATTGGTGATGGCTCACGGTAGCCTTGTTCATCAATGGCTTTAAGCAGCGGAGCAGAAAGACCTAAATCGGTAAAACCCATACGTTGTTCTCTGTTGTGATGTAACCACGCCCCAGCGTGTATGCGGGGGGCGAAAAAGTGGGCCATTCTGCGCCCTTTGTCTCTGAACATCAATAAAATTATTGAGACAAAGGGCACAAAGACCGGGCGTCAAGGAGGGCAGTGCAAGACGGCGGATGCGGCCGTGGCTGATTTGAGCGTGACTTATTTTAGCGTGATCGCGTCTTTGTTTTGTTGCGTGAGCAAGTGCATGACAAGCGCGAAGAGCAAGCCGGTCCCCACGCCAAAGAGATGTGCATCAATGGCGACAGGTGCTTCAATCAGAGCGCTGGTGGATTCTGGCGCGCCCATGCTTTGCTCCCAAGCAATTTTTGCCAGCAAGCCAAGCACAAGTAGCCCGCTACTTTTTCGCCTTGGTAAATGGCTCTTGCTTGGTAAGTATTCACGTAAGGCGAAGTAGCCAAATAGCCCATGTAAAACGCCAGAGAGGCCAACATAGCCTTGCATCGTCGTCGTCAAGTTAAGTAAACCGACGCCAAGGCTACAGAGAAACAGGGCTAAAATAAGATCAAAGGGGCGAGGGCGGAATAGATAGCAAATCACCCATAGACCCGCGAGGTTCATCACAAGGTGGGCAAGGTTGGTATGGGTAAAGTTTCCTGTTACGATCCGCCACCACTGACCTTGTTGGATATCGATCTGGTGCCAAGCGCTCCAAGTCGCGGCGGGTTCAGTTTGTAACACGGCACACACAAGGCTAATGAGCCCCAATAGGATAATTAAGCGGAAATGACGTTTCGGTACTGTACTCAATGTGGGAAATCACTCAAAGCGTGTCTATGCCAATGGATAGTGCCGCTATCCTCTCATGTGGAACTCATCATACTCCAACATAAAGCGGAAACCCACCGACCAATGGGCACCGCGCGCATCTTGACGCTCTCGCTCTCCAATAGTCGCTGTTACGTCGGGGAAGATTTCAGTGAGCATGAGGCGCTCAACGCCCTGCTTAGTGAACCCAACGTCGAGCATTGGGTGCTGTTTCCCGGTGAAGGTGCGCAGAGCTATGAGCAAGTGAGAACGCGCCTCCAGCAAGCTGAGCCCAAGGTGCGTCTGCGCGTGATTCTATTGGATGGCACGTGGAAGAAAGCCTACAAAATGTGGCAACTCTCAACCAACTTACACGCTTTGCCTAAAGTGGCGCTCCCTACAGATCTGGTGGGCAACTACCGCATTCGTAAATCGCCCAGTGCCAACAGTTTATCGACGGTGGAGGCAGGCTATCACATCTTGCGTCTGCTTGAGCCTCGGCAGGATTTCACCCCACTTATTACCGCGTTTGAGAAGATGATCGATTTCCAGATTGCGCAAATGCCGCCAGGTGTGTTCGAGAAAAACTACCAAAGCTAGGTGTTGCCACGCAGTAAAGGTTGGCAAAGTCTTCTGTCTCGGTATATGCTTAACGCAATCGTTTTCACCGTAAGGCCATCATCGGCGCTACGGTGCTTCGTATAATCCCACTGATACGGTGTGGGAGTCTCTACCTGGAGCCGAAAATTCCAGATTACGAAGAGATAAGTGCAAGTCGCTTTTCTCTTTGTATGTCTGAAATTCGTCAAGGGAAAAGCGTTTGTTGTGAAAGTGTCATTAAGAGGCGACAAACGTGAGTCATACTGCTTTTATTCAAAACCTACCTAAAGTTGAACTCCACCTACACATTGAAGGCACCTTAGAGCCCGAGATGATGTTTGAGCTGGCTAAGCGCAATCAGATAGACCTGCCCTTTGCGACGCCTGAGGCGGTCAAGCAAGCGTACCAGTTTACCAATCTTCAATCGTTTTTAGACATCTACTACCAAGGCGCCAATGTGCTGATTGAAGAGCAAGATTTCTACGATTTGACGTGGGCGTACTTGCTGCGCTGTGAGCAAGATAATGTGATGCACACTGAGATCTTTTTCGACCCGCAAACTCACACCGCGCGGGGTATAGCCTTTTCTACTGTGATCAACGGTATCACGCGTGCTTTGGATGACGGCCAGCAAAAGCTCGGCATTACTAGCCAAGTGATCATGTGCTTTCTTCGTCATTTGGATGAAGAGAGCGCGATGGACACGCTTGAGGAAGCGATGCCGTTTAAAGAGAAGATCGTTGGCGTAGGACTCGATTCCTCAGAACTAGGCCACCCGCCAGAAAAGTTTGAACGCGTGTTTGCCAAGGCGCGTGAGGCGGGCTTTTTGACCGTGGCACACGCGGGCGAAGAGGGGCCTGTGGCTAACATCACCAACAGTTTAGACAAGCTGCATGTGGCGCGAATCGATCATGGAGTGCGTTGCAGTGACGATCCAAGCTTAGTCGCCTCGCTTGCACAATCGCGCGTGCCGTTGACGGTTTGCCCACTATCAAACATCAAGTTAAAGGTCTTTGATGAGATGGCGCAGCACAACATTGTGGACCTATTGCGCCAAGGGCTTTGTGTAACGATCAACTCTGACGATCCCAGTTACTTTGGCGGTTACATGAGCGATAACTTTCTTGCGGTTGCCGCCAGCCACGCACTAAGCCGCGATGAACTGGCCATGTTCACTCGCAATGCGATTGAAGCCAGTTTCATTTCACAGCAAGAAAAAGCGCGCCTGAATGCCCAGCTTAGTGACTATATGGAAGCTGGGCAGCCAGAGCGTAGCTAATCGCGTTAATGTGACGAAAACAGCTGTTGGTGCAGGCGCTGAGCGTGGCCATCGGTCATTGAGGAGATGTAGTCGGCTATCACGCGATAGCCGTCTGCGCTCTGTGTCCACTGTTGGCGCACTTCGATAGGCAGCAATCGCTCTGGATCGGCGCTCAGCGCTTCAAAGATATCCATAATGATCTGCTGGCCTTTATATTCGACCACCTGAACGTGGGGCACTTGAATCACATAGTCGCTGACAAAGCGCTTGAGAATATCCAGTGCTAGCGCCATTTGTGGCTCCAAAAAGGCATTGAAAGCCAATAAGTCACAATCGAATGGCGCATCCACCGGCTTGATAGAAACGCTGGTCAGCAGGGCGTTGACCATACCGCCAATGGCATCTTTGCGCTGAAAGTGCGTGCCGGCAAACAGCATTTCAGTGATGGAGTCGATGTGCTGCTCAAACCAACTCTCACCGCACTCCGACAACTGGCTCGCCGCGCCCTCTATCCATTGATGACGGGTGACCAGACCAAGCACTATGGCATCTTCCAGATCGTGTACGCCGTAGGCAATATCATCTGCCAGTTCCATAATGGAGCAATCGAGCGACTTAAAGCGCGTTTTGTGGTGCCCTTGGCCGCTGGGCGCCTCACGTAGTTCGCTAAAGCGCGTTTTGTCCGCTTGAGAGAGCGGCTGCAGCATCCAATCAAAGGTGACTTGGTCACAATCGTAATACCCTTTCGCAGGCGACCACTCTTTGGCTTTTAATCGCCGTTGATGAGAGACCGGCGGTGGCGTGTCGGCGGAGCAAGTTTGGCTGAGCGGGGCTGGGTATTTCATCAACCCAAGCAGAGTGCGCCGCGCGAGGTTCATACCAAAATGCTCAGTGTAGGGTTCAAGCTGGGTAACAATACGAAAAGTTTGCGCGTTGCCTTCAAAGCCGCCGTGGTCACGCATCATGTAGTTCAGGGCAACCTCGCCCCCGTGCCCATAAGGTGGATGGCCAATATCGTGCGCCAAACATAACGAATCAATCAAACTATCGCTAGGCAGTAGGTCACGAAACTCAGGCTGCTTCTTTTTGATTTGCGCGACAATACCCGTGCCGAGCTGAGCGGCTTCAAGCGAATGGGTGAGACGGGTGCGGTGAAAATCATCAAAGCTGGTGCCATGCACTTGGGTTTTGGCCTGCAAGCGACGAAACGCCGCAGAGTGGAGGATTCTTGCTCGATCGCGCTGGTATGGGCTGCGATGATCGTCACGGCGAATTTTATGTTCATCGTCGTGGCGCATCAGCCACGCCGGGTCCAAGTTGAAATCCATCAGCACATCACCTTTCGAACGTTACGTGTTTAAACCTCGAGTATGCCTAGCTTACGATGGATTGCCAATCTGCTTTATCAAATCCTCAATAGACAGGGGTTTAGCATAGAAATACCCCTGACCTAAATTGCAGTCGTACTCGATCAACTGCTGGCTTTGCTCTTGCGTTTCTATCCCTTCGGCGACCACTTTCATCTTATGCGCTTTGCCGATGGCGATGATCGCTTTGACCAGCGCATCACTCTGTTTGTTGACCAGCATTTTATCAACGAAGCTGCGGTCAATCTTGATCTCGTTAATCGGTAGATTACAGAGGTAGCTCAGAGACGAGAACCCAGTCCCAAAGTCATCCAACGAGACCGCAAACCCGCTCTCTCTGACTTGATTAAGGATTGGGGTGACCATTTCTAAGTCATCAATCAGGACGTTCTCGGTAATTTCAACCGTGATACGGCTGCGGTCGATCGCCTGTTCATCAATAATACGAGTGAGCTGATCGAGGAAGTTTTTCGCCATCAATTGGCTCGGCGAAATGTTAATGGAAAGACCCAGCGCATCCTGCCCATTGGGGAAGTGCGCAATGATGTGCTGGCACGCATGGCGAATGACAAACTCGCCGATTTGATGGATAAGACCGATCTCTTCTGCTTTACGTATCAGCTCAATCGGTGACACATGCCCAAGTTCAGGGTTGTGCCAGCGCAGCAGCGCCTCTACCGATTCAAACTGGCCAGATTGCAGGTTGATCTGCGGTTGGAACACCATATAGAGCTCATTATTCCTGATGGCGTTTCTCAGCTCTTTTTCTAAAGTCAGCTCGTATTGAACACGCTTGTTAATTGACTCATCAAAGAACAATACGCGCCCTTTGCGGCGGGCTTTTGAGGTATAGAGCGCTGTGTCGGCGCGAGTGATAAGCTCTTCCGGATTTAAGCCATCTTGCGGATAGATAGCGACACCGATACTACAACTGGTGGAGATCACTTTGCCATCCACCACCATTTCTTGTTTAAAAATATCGCGGATTTGATGGGCGATCTCTTCGGCATCAAGCACTGAGCCCAGTTGTGGGAAGCAGAACACAAATTCATCGCCGCCAAAGCGTGCCACCAGTGAGTGATCATTGAGCATTTCGGTAAACTGATGGCCGACATAGGTCAGCAGTTTATCACCCACAGAATGACCAAAGGCGTCGTTGACCTTTTTAAAGTCATCAATGTCGACAAACATGATCGCCGTGAGCGGTGTCTCTTGATTGGCATTGCGAATCGCCTCTTGAATAAACTCAATCAAGAAGGTGCGATTGGGCAACTCGGTTAAACTGTCGTGCAGGGCTTGATGTTGCAGCTCACTTTTGGCCTCTTGCAACTGGGTAAAGTCACGAGAAATCTGCTTTTGCATTATGCGATAACGTAGCCCAACACGTTTACCGACCACCCAAGAGAGCAAGCCTAAAATGCCACAGACCAGAATGCTCGCCAGCAAGACCTGATTGAGCTCTCGCTGATTGCTCTGCGTGATCTGTTGCTCCCGATCCATGAGAAAATCTTCGACGGGCTTGAGGTAAACGCCTGTCCCGACAATCCAATCCCAGTCGGGCAGGTAGGTGACATAGCTGAGCTTGTAGGAATCTTCGCTACCGAGCGGGGTTTGGCTTGAGTGGTAACGGACAAAGCCACTGCCTTGGTGGGCGGTATCGACAATGGCTTGAATGTACTGAAAGCCGGTTTTATCGGTAGCGTCTAAGCGTTCAACACCGAGCAGCGCTTTGTTGGGGTGAGAGAGCATCGCCCCTTTGCTGTCCATGATGAAAATGTAGTCGTTGTTGCCGTAGCGATAATCTGAGATGCGTTCAATCAAACGTTGTTTGATATCTTGCTCGACATCCACCACGTACTCACCGGTACCAATAAACCAATCGTAGGGCTCAAACAGCGCCACATAGCCAATTTTGTCGAACTTTTGATCCAAAGCGTTGGGCTTGTTCCAGTGCCAGCGGTGGTAGACACGCTGTTGATTGCTGACCATTCGGGAGAGGTCTCGAGTGAGGTACGAACCATTGACATCTTGAAGATCCCACATGTCCGTTCCTTCTAACTGGGGAAGAATCGGATGCATGACATTGGTACCATCGAGCTGATAGACAAAGAAATACCCGCGCCCTTGATTGAATCGAATGGGTCTGAGCGCTTCGGTGATCGCCTTTTTGATGGTCTCTTCGGGTTGGCCTTCATACTGGCGATATAAGTTTTGTGCAATGGCGAGGGCTTCTTCAACGCGCTGTTTAATGTCTTGGCGAAGCAGATCTTCGGTGCGTTTTTTCTCAAACTCAATCTGATCGACAATATTGGTCACGCGATTTTGGATACTTTTGCGCTGTGTGGTGTAGAAGTTGTCGCGCAGGGAGTTGACGTCTTTTTCGAGCGCAAAGCGATTTTCGTTGACGATTAAGGCCACAATGACAATCGCAAATGTGACCATTAAGGTAAGCGGCACATACTGAATGAACATCAGCAGTTTTTTATCATTAGAGATACCGTCCTGCACTACACACCTCGTCTTAGGGCTTTTTGATTAAGTGTAGACAGAAAGTACTAGCTTGCCAGTTAACTTATCTCATCGAGAGAGAGCTCAAAACTCGGGGCGAAGGTGTTGAGGAAGTACTCCATTTCTGGGGTATGGCGCTCTTTTAGCGTCACATCGAGGCGCTTTTTGGCCAAGGCGTATTCATGGTTGCCCGCACTGAGCTCTTCCAAGCATTTGAGATAGGCACAGATGGTGTCGGCTTGCTTAACGATGGCAGCATCGTCACTGTGCGCTTGATGAGAAACTAAATAAGGCGCAAAGTCTTCTTGGAACTCTTCCGGCAGCATGGAGAGCAACTTCTTCTCGGCCGCCGCTTCGATTTTTTTGTACTCTTTGGCGATCTCAGGGTTGTAGTATTTCACTGGAGTGGGTAAATCGCCCGTCAATACTTCACTGGTGTCGTGATACATGCCGAGCAGCGCGACACGTTCTGCGTTGACTTGGCCGCCAAACTTCTTGTTTTTGATAAGCGCCAGCGCGTGGGCGACAAAGGCGACTTGCAAGCTGTGCTCGGAGATGTTTTCAGTCGACACCGAGCGCATGAGCGGCCAGCGCTGAATGAGTTTCATACGGGCCAAATGGGCAAAAAAGTGGCTTTCTTGGGGTTGATTGGATGACATTTCTCTACCTCCTAGAAATGAAAAAAGGACACGAGGTCGTGTCCTTAGCATAAGAAAATTCGGCGGCGATTACTATTGCCGAATCGCTGATTACACCATGTCGCGAGACGCGTTACTGGCTGTAACCGGAAAGGAATTTCTCAAAGCGGCCAATGGCCAGTTCCAAGTCTTCAACATGGGGCAATGTCACGATGCGGAAGTGATCCGGTTTGGGCCAGTTGAAGCCAGTGCCTTGTACCAGTAGCACCTTCTCTTGGATCAGAAAATCCAACACCATTTTTTGGTCATCTTTGATCTTGTACATCTTGGTATCAATTTTAGGGAACAGGTACATCGCCCCCTTGGGTTTGACGCAAGAGACGCCAGGGATTTGGTTGATCAGCTCCCAAGCGCGGTCGCGCTGCTCCAGCAATCGACCACCCGGTAAGATCAACTCATTGATACTTTGGTAGCCACCGAGCGCGGTTTGAATCGCATGCTGCATAGGCACGTTGGCACACAAACGCATCGACGCCAGCATGTCCAAGCCGTTGATGTAGCCTTGTGCCAGGTGTTTTGGCCCGGTCATAAACATCCAGCCGCCGCGGAAACCACACACACGGTAGGCTTTGGAGAGGCCATTGAAGGTCATCACCAGCACATCATCGGTTAAGGTCGCAACGGAGGTGTGCGTCGCGCCATCGTAGAGCACTTTGTCGTAAATCTCATCGGCGAAAATGATCAACTTGTGTTGGCGCGCAATTTCAATCACTTCCAATAGGAAATCACGGCTGTAGACCGCACCGGTTGGGTTGTTTGGGTTGATCAAGACAATCCCGCGGGTTTTGGGCGTGATTTTCTTCTTGATGTCATCCAGATCGGGGTACCAATCGGCTTGCTCATCACACAGATAGTGCACCGCTTTACCACCTGACAGTGCGACTGACGCTGTCCATAGTGGGTAGTCCGGTGCTGGCACTAGCATCTCTTCGCCGTTGTTGAGTAGCGCTTGCATCGCCATCACGATCAACTCCGACACGCCGTTACCGATGTAGACGTCTTCCACATCAAGCGAGCGAATACCTTTACGTTGGTAATGTTGCACGACCGCTTTACGGGCCGAGTAAATGCCTTTGGAATCGCAATAACCTTGTGATGTTGGCAGGTTACGAATCACATCGACCAAAATTTCGTCAGGGGCGTCGAAGCCAAATGGGGCGGGGTTGCCGATATTGAGCTTTAGTATTTTGTGTCCTTCTTCCTCCATGCGTTTAGCATGTTTCAGTACAGGACCCCTAATGTCATAGCAGACATTGTCGAGTTTTGACGACATCCCGATATTTTGCATTGGCAACAACCTAAAAATAATTGAATTTCTTTATTAAAGTAACTCAATTCAAAGTTATTTAGAATAAAAATCTGAATGATTGCGGCTATTTAGTGAGCTTGTAGCACGCGTATTATCACAGGATTTCGCAAAACATTGCTTGCATCCTTGATTTGAGTAGGGTCAATAAATAGAGTAGCGGTATAAAATTGAATAATGATCTCTTTGCATACGAGGCTGATTTGTCCCATTTCCATCAAGCAGTCACTGAACTGATAGAACGCGTCAAGCAAGCAGAAGACGGCACCGCCCGTCTGGTTCAAGCTCTTGAAGACAAACCAGAATGTTCAATGATCGATTGGCTGGATGCTCAGCCGCTTTTCCCTAAATTTTACTGGCAATCCCGCGATACTCGTGAAGAGGTGGTGGCGCTCGGTCAGTGGCATACTTTCGTTGACCCGGCTCCCGCTTACGCAATTTTATCGGCAGATCAGCGCGTGTGGGGAGGGAGAGCGTTTGATGGTGATGATGAAAAAAATCGCCGTTGCATGCCGTCGTTTTTCTTTTTACCTCAAGTGGAGTTGATTCGTCTTGATGATCAATGGTCTTTGGCGGTCAACCTTAACCCAGATAAATCGCGCACCTTGATGGCGCTAACCAAATTGCGTTGCGAGGTGGCCAAGCTCAAGCCTTTAAGTGCTAACGTGCAGAGCATGACCCATAGCCCAGAGCAGCCGCAGTGGCATGATTTGGTCGACAAAGTGTTGCACGGTATCGACAACGATCAGTTTAAAAAAGTGGTGCTCGCAAGGCGCACCGATGTGGCGCTCGACCGCGCGATCAGCGCCGCGCAACTGCTTAAATCCAGCCATGAGCAAAATCACCATAGCTTCCATTTTATGTTAGCGCTAGACAGCAAACACAGCTTTGTAGGATCAACGCCAGAGCGGCTCTATGCCCGCCAAGAGAATGAGCTGCACACCGAAGCCTTAGCTGGCACGATTGGGCGTGGGCAAAGTGCGACGCAAGATATGGCGCTCGCCAATTGGCTGGCTAATGACAGCAAGAATCTCAACGAAAACCAGTACGTGGTGGATGACATAGTGCAAAGCCTTGCGCCGTTTTCTTCCCATGTTGAGGTGGAGCAAGAGGCGCGTTTGGTTCGGCTGAGAAAAGTGCAGCACCTTAAACGCACCATTCACGCCACGCTACACTCTGGTATTAACGGTGTGCAGTTGCTTGGCGCTTTGCAGCCAACGGCGGCGGTCGCCGGTTTGCCGCGTCAGGCGTCGATCGATTTCATACGCCAACACGAGCCGTTTGCGCGCGGTTGGTACGCAGGTTCTATGGGCTTTATTAGCTATCAACGTGCGGAGTTTTGCGTGGCGATCCGTAGCGCGTTGGTCTTGGGGGAGACAGTGCAGCTCTTTGCCGGGGCAGGGATTGTGCCCGGCTCTGTGGCTGAGCATGAGTGGCAGGAGCTGGACAAAAAAATGTCGACGCTACTGTCACTGTTTGGCCATCAATCACCGCCTTTTTGTCAACGCTCATCATTAGGAGTGGCTTCGTAAATGCCCCCACAAACCCATACACAAGCGGTGACAAATCGTCTTTGGTCGCGTGTTTTACTGGAAGAATTATCTCGATTTGGCGTGCGCCACGTCTGTGTCGCGCCTGGCTCGCGTTCAACGCCGTTGACCCTAGAAGCCCATGCCAATGCGCATTTTACCCTGCACACCCATTTTGATGAGCGAGGTTTAGGCTTTCTCGCTTTAGGGCTGGCCAAAGCCAGTCAACAACCGGTCGCTATTGTTGTCACCTCTGGGACGGCGGTGGCCAATCTTGTGCCTGCGGTTGCTGAGGCCAAGTTAACCGGCGAGCCTTTAGTGGTGCTCAGTGCTGATCGTCCCCCGTCGCTGGTGGATTGCGGCGCGAACCAAGCGATCAATCAAATAGGATTGTTCTCAACCCATGTCACTAACAGCTTAAATCTGCCTATCCCTGCGGGTCGAGAGGCGTATCCTTGGCTGCTGACATCGGTTGATAACCTGATGGCCAGCCAGCAGCGCGAGGGCGGTGCGGTGCACATTAACTGCCCGTTTCCTGAGCCTCTCTATCTCAGCGCTGAGGATGAGCCAGTCTTGGCGCAAAGTCTCGATACCTTATGCCCTGAACTGGCTAAGTGGACGCTATCATCCACACCTTATTCGCAAAAAAGTGCTGCTCAGCACAGTGAGCCTTGCCATGTTCCTAATCTGGCGGGCAAGAAAGGCGTGGTGGTGGTGGGGAGTGTGGAATTACAGGAAGCCAAACAAGCCAAACACTTAGCCGACACATTAGGTTGGCCGGTGTTTTGCGATCCGCAGTCAGGCGTCAGTTCGCCTTGGGCACACTACGATTTATGGCTGCAAAATTCGCGTTTTCGCTCTCAGCTTGCATCTTGCGAGTGCGTCCTACAGTTTGGCTCGCGTCTGGTCTCTAAACGTTTGGTGCAGTGGATAGCCGAGTGCGTTACCCACTCTGGCGCTGAGTATCACTATGTGTCACCTCACCCTGCGCGCAATAACCCGAACCATCTGCCACAGCATCATCACGAGATGGATATTGGCCGTTGGATTGAGAATGTCCAAGCGATGATGCCCGCAGCGGTAAGCCGTCAAATCGGATGGGCGGAGCGCTTAATAGAAGCAAGTGAGCAAACACGTCGCCTAGTGCAGCAGTTCAATGTGAATGGCCCGCTCAGCGAAGTGTCCGTGGCCATGTCGTTAGAATCGTTGCCCGATGAGGCATCGCTCTTTATTGGCAACAGTTTGATTGTTCGCTTGGCGGATATGTTTACTGCGTTGACGCCGCGAGAGGTACTGAGTAACCGCGGTGCATCGGGCATTGATGGCTTGATTGCCACTGCAGCAGGTGTTGTTCGTGAGCGTCAAACGCCGACGGTGGTGCTGCTTGGCGATACCTCCGCACTTTATGATTTGAATTCACTTGCCCTGTTCCATCACGAGCCAACGCCGGTGGTGATTGTGATTACCAACAACGATGGCGGCGCGATTTTTGATTTGTTGCCGGTTCCAGATAGGGAAAAGCAAGCTCTGTATCAAATGCCGCACGGTTTTCATTTTGAACACGCCGCGGCTCAGTTTGGCCTTGCGTATCGTCAGCCAAAGACGTTGGCGGACTATCAGCACTGTTTAGCCACGCACCTCAAGCAGGGAAGTGGCGCACTCATTCTTGAAGTTTTCACGCCCGCGGGTGAGGCGTCGAGTCATATTCGTCAATGTGTTAGTCAGATCCATGCTCTCTAGTCAGTTCTTCCCTGCCGATGATGTTCAGAAAAAAGACAGTATTCAGCAAGCCGGTGACGCGCCGCTGTTGGTGTTTCTTCACGGCTTTCTTGGTTCGAGTGACGACTGGCGTGAGGCGCTCAGCTATTTGAGCGAGTTTGATCGACTTTGCCTCGATCTTCCGGGGCACGGTGAGAGTGTCGGTATCCACACCGAGTCATTTTCGACCTGCTGCGCACAGATCACCAAGAGTGTGTTGGCGAGATTGCAGAGTGAGCAAATCTCTTTGGAGCGACCTATAGTGGTAGTGGGTTATTCGCTTGGCGCTCGCCTTGCCATGATGGGCACGGTGAAGCGCGATTTTGCGCCGCTGAACATCCAAGCCTTGCTGCTAGAGGGCGGTAATTTTGGCTTGCAAGACAAAGCACAGCGCCACGAGCGATGGCTCAGTGATGCGCAATGGGCCCGCCGCTTTAGCGAGGAGCCGATTGAGCAGGTATTGAGCGATTGGTATCGCCAGCGCGTATTTAGTTCACTAAAGGATGCGCAAAGACAAACTCTTATCGCCAAGCGCAGTGATAATCTAGGCCCCGCGGTGGCCAAGATGCTATTAGCAACGTCTTTGGCGAAGCAGCCGGACTGCTTAGACGCACTGCGCCAACTCACCCTGCCAATCACCTATGTCTGCGGTGAGCAGGATGAGAAATTTAAACAACTTGCACAGCGCAGCAGGCTCCACCTCTGCTGCGTTGAGAATGCGGGGCACAATGTTCACGTTGAACAGCCCCAACGCTTTGCAGAGCAGGTGCGCGCGCAGTGTATTGCGCTTGCCGCTCGCTCTTAGACATTATGCCCCGCTCGATTGGGCTACAAGACAAAACAGGAATCATCATGGCTAAAACAGTCGGTATCTCAGAAGAAGAACTCTACGCTCCCGTTCATTGGCGTGATTGCAGCGCCGAATATGAAGACATCCACTACCACAAATCGGACGATGGCATTGCCAAAATTACCATCGCGCGACCTCAGGTGCGCAATGCGTTTCGCCCTTTGACGGTCAAAGAGATGATCCATGCGCTCGCGGATGCGCGCTACGATGAGAGTGTTGGGGTGATCATTCTGACTGGGCTAGGCGAAAAAGCGTTCTGTTCAGGTGGCGATCAAAAAATTCGTGGCGACTACGGCGGCTACCAAGATGATTCTGGCACTCACCATCTCAACGTGTTGGACTTTCAGCGCCAGATCCGCACCTGTCCAAAACCTGTGATTGCCTCGGTGGCCGGTTGGGCGGTGGGTGGAGGCCACGTATTGCACATGATGTGTGACCTCACGATTGCCGCAGACAACGCCCAATTTGGTCAAACAGGACCTAAAGTGGGTTCTTTCGATGGCGGTTGGGGCGCCTCTTACATGGCTAGAATTGTTGGGCAAAAGAAAGCGCGTGAAATCTGGTTCTTGTGCCGCTTTTACGATGCCCAAGAAGCGCTCGACATGGGGCTGGTGAATGCCGTTGTGCCACTGGAAGAGTTAGAAAAAGAGACGGTGCGCTGGTGCCGTGAAACCTTGCAACACAGCCCAATGGCGCTGCGCTGTCTGAAAGCGGCGTTAAATGCGGATTGTGATGGTCAGGCGGGTCTTCAAGAGTTGGCAGGCAACGCAACCATGATGTTCTACATGACCGAAGAAGGCCAAGAGGGTCGCAACGCTTTCAATGAGAAGCGTCGCCCTGACTTCAATAAATTCCCACGCAATCCGTAAAGGAGTTGGTGATGAGAACAGCCAAACTGTACCGCTACAAACTGCCAATGGACAGTGGTGTGATCCTGCGCGAGCAACGTTTGACTGTGCGGGAAGGCTTTGTGATTGAGCTTTGCTGCGACGGTCAAATTGGTCGCGGTGAAGTCGCGCCGTTGCCTGGCTTTAGCGTGGAGAGCCTCGATGAGGCTTACGCGCAATTGGTCGAGCAGCTTTCTTACTGGCAGCTAGGCCAAGAATTGGCGCTGGATGCGCTGCACCCGTCGGTGGCCTTTGGTCTATCGATGGCGCAGATGGAGCTCGACAACGCCTTGCCGGCTGAGGGCTGTTTTCAGGCCGCGCCGCTTTGCTCGGGCGACCCAGATGAGTTGTTGCCCAAACTGGCGGGGATGAGCGGGGAGAAAGTCGCCAAAATCAAAGTTGGCTTGTATGAGCCAATCCGAGACGGCCTACTGGTGAGCCTATTTCTTGAGTCGATTCCCGATTTGACGCTGCGTCTTGATGCGAACCGAGCATGGAGCGCGGACAAGGCGGCGCAATTTGCTAAGAAAATCGCGCCGTCGCTACGTCAACGTATCGCTTTTATTGAAGAGCCGTGTCAAGCGCCGGGGGACAGCTTCTCCTTTGCCATCAATACCGGCATAGCGATTGCCTGGGATGAAACACTGCAGCATGCCATGCGCAGCGAGGATTTCTCACTGCACGATCTCAATGGCGCCAAAGCGATCATCATCAAACCGACCTTAATCGGTTCGATTGAACGCTGTAAATCGCTGATTGAGCAAGCGATGTCGCTGGGGATAAAACCGGTGATCAGTTCAAGTATTGAGTCGAGCCTTGGCTTGACTCAACTGGCGCGCCTTACCCATTGGTTGCTGCCGGAGACGATTCCAGGTTTAGATACCGTCGGATTGTTTGCCGCGCAACTTGAGGTCCCTTGGCCGGGCTGTGAGCTGCCCGTTACGCCACTCTCTTCGCAAAGTCTCATCTGGCAATGTTAATCGCCGCTGTGAGATACGATCACTGTGATGGAAGGCTTCAAGTTGTCACCCGTTAGACAATGGGCGCAGCAGCGCCCATTGCAACTGGCCTTGCGCACGCCAGAGCGAGACTATACCTGGGCAGAGCTGTCTGATGTGGTCAGTGAAACAGCATCGACTCTCGCTCAGCAAGGTGTGGGACAGGGTGATGTGCTCACCTGCATCGATAAAAACAATTCGGAACTCCTGTTTGTGTTGTTGGCGTGTATGGAGCTAGGGGCCATTTGCGCCATCAGCATGCCCGATAGTGAGCAGGAGAGGGCGCAAAAGTTTTCTACGTTGTATCCCGCATCCAACGCTGTGAAGCTGTGGTCTTCTCGCCAAGATATTCGCAGTACCCTCCGCTTAGACTTTTCTGCCAACCAGCGACAACGCCAAGAGAATTTTTCTCACAGTTACCACCCAGATAACCTCGCGACGCTGATTTTTACTTCAGGCTCGACTGGGCCTGCTAAGGCCGTCGCCCATACACACGCGCAGCATTTGGCCTCAGCGACGGGTCTATTGGCGCACTTTTCTTTTCAGCCTGAAGATTGCTGGCTACTGAGCTTGCCGCTTTATCATGTCTCTGGGATGGCGATTGTCTATCGTTGGTTGGTCAGTGGCGCGCAGCTCAAAGTGGGCACGGGTGAGTTGGCGCAAGACATTCAACAGGTGACTCACGCCTCGCTGGTGGCGACGCAGCTTAAACGTTTACTCGATAGCCCACAGCCTTTACAGCTGAGTCGTGTGTTGCTCGGTGGCAGCCATATTCCGCTAGAGCTTAGTCAACAAGCGGCGGATCGCGGTATCGATACCTGGCTGGGGTATGGGTTGACGGAAGCGGCCTCGACCGTGACAGCAAAACGCGTGGATGGCAAAGAGAGCGCCGGTGTGGTGTTACCCCATCGCCGCGTGATGGTGCACGACGGGCGGATTTTGATTGGCGGTGAGACACTCGCGTCAGGGTACTACTTTCAAGGTCAATTGACCCCGCTCCCGACGGTTCGCGTGCCGGGCCAGGGTGATGGGTTTGATAGCAAAGATTTAGGCCAGTGGCAGGACAATGAGCTGTGCATACTTGGCCGCGCCGACAACTTATTTATCTCTGGCGGTGAGAATGTACACTGCGAAGAGATAGAAGCGGCGCTCTGTACCCACAGTGCGATTCGCCAAGCGATTGTGGTACCCATTGACGACGCAGAATATGGCCAGCGGCCAATCGCAGTTATCGATGCCAATACACTGCCCGATAAAACTGAGCTAGATTCCCACCTAACACCACTATTAGCCAAGTTCAAATGGCCCATCGGTTACTATTTGATGCCCCCTGAATTGACCCAAACAGGCATCAAAGTCTCACGTTATGAGGTTAAGAAGTTTGTAGTTTCAAGTTCCTAGTGGCTAGTTCCTAGAGTAGGGCTTTCTCCTTCTAGGAACCAGAAACTAGCCACTCGCCTCTCCTCACCCATTAGGTCTTTTGGCAATATCACAGACCAAATCTGAATTTCGTTTTGTTATTCCTCTCTTTCATAATAATCGCAAGTTTAAATGGTGAAGGGAATAAGCAATGAATGCGATCTTGATCGTCGCGGTGGTGATTCAGATTATTGTCGCGACGCAAAGCGAGGGTGTGATGCGCTCGTTGTGCGAGCTCACGGCTTTCCTTTTGGTCATTGTGTTTGTTTTTCGTCAGCGTCAGCGATTGAGCCCACGTCATAGACAGCAAGACAACAAAGTGATGATCGAACCAGAAGATCTCTAATGTCGGTTTGCGCGTTAACTGAGCATTAGCCAAGTCAGTGAACCGCTTGAAATCAACACCCATAAGGTGATGCCAAACAACAAGGGCTTGGGTCCGGCAGCTTTCAATTTTTCTAGCGAAATACCACATCCAATCAAAAACAAACAGACCACTAATGCGCGTTTTGCCAGCGCGAAAAGGCCTTCATAGAGCACCTGAAATTGCGGTAGCGCATCACTCACTCCGATCGCGGCGCAGTAGAACAGGATGAAATAGGGAATGGTGACCTTTTTTGCATCGCTGTGAAAAATCCACGCACTCACCAGAGCCACAG
Organism: Vibrio sp. R15-SG3-ISO1A; assembly: GCF_059833955.1. Taxonomy (NCBI): domain Bacteria; kingdom Pseudomonadati; phylum Pseudomonadota; class Gammaproteobacteria; order Vibrionales; family Vibrionaceae; genus Vibrio; species Vibrio sp. R15-SG3-ISO1A. The sequence continues at coordinate 92,023 of NZ_JCBDGH010000088.1, read as the reverse complement.
GCACTATCCATAACGCACGCGCTAACTTTAGCGTGGTTGCGGTGGTAAGCGCTTCCTCACCGTATGACGAAGCGGCGCCGACCACCGAAGAGGTGTCATGGATGGCGATGGCGGCCCAAGTTCCGAAGGTGTGTTGGTCGAGATTGAAGGCGTGTCCAATCAACGGGAACACAAATAAAGCGACCGAGTTAAGCACAAATACGGTTGCGAGTGCCAAGCCAATTTGGTCGTCTTTCGCATTGATCGCCGGTGATACGGCGGCGATGGCGCTGCCGCCACAAATCGCGGTGCCCGATGAGATTAAATATCCGGTGACCGTGTCCAGCTTAAGCTTCTTCGCTAGCCAGCTACCGATGAGCAAGGTGCCAACGATGGTGGTGATAATCAGGCCGATGCCATCCGCTGTGACGCTGATGGCTTGCTGAAATTGAATACCAAAACCCAAGCCAACAATAGAATAGGCGAGCAGCTTTTTGGTGATTTTTGCAAGCGGGATCGACGCCGGTACCCAGCCCATCGACGCGATCAAAAAGCCAATCACCAGTGCGGTGGGTGACGAAATCCAGGGCGTTAAACACAGGGCCAGTGCTGCCCAGAAAAGCCAAGTTGAAGAGGATCGGATCATCGTTGCTCTAAGTGCCTACAGAAACGTGTTCAGTGAATAACGTCAGTCTAAAGCAGTTTTGTTGTTAAGTAGATTAGTATGATTTGAACAAGCGTTAAGTTTTTCTTAACGCTCGTCTTCACAGTGAGCGCCTGTATCAAGTCGTGTGCGGGGTGATTATCGCCAATCGCCGCGCAGTTCTAGTACGCGTTGCTTCATCCCTTCGGCGGAGGCTTCTTGCGGCGTAACCGGCTCTCCGGCTTCGATTTCAATTCTCGACCAGAATCGACTCGGCAAGCCTTTGCAGGCACTGCCTTTCACGCGACTAAAGTAGCTGCCCCACATGCCTTTCAGAGCGACGGGAATCACAGGGACAGGGCTGCGTTTAAGAATGATGTCCATACCGCGCATAAAAGGGCCGATTTCGCCATCAGGCGTCAGTGTGCCCTCAGGGAAAATACAGACGATGTGTCCCTCTGCCAGCGATTGTTCCACTTCGCTGAACGCGCGGCGGATAGAGCCTCGGTTTTGCGCGCAAATCGGAATCACGCCCGCCCGCTTTAAAAAGCGTTTTAGCGGAGGAAGATGGGCGTACTCTTCATGCATCACAAAACGAATCAAACGCGGACACACCGCGCTCAGTAGCAGCGCATCCATATAACTGACGTGGTTACAGACAATCAGTGCGCCGCCCTGTTCGGGCAGATGGTGTAAGTTTTTGTGTTTGACGCGATAGGCGCTGTGCGTCAGCACCCAAACCAAAAAACGCACCGCAAAAATCGGCACTTGCAGGAAGAGATAGAGCGCGACTAAGGCATTCAACACCGACAGCAGAATAAACAGCTGCACTATGGAGAGGTTGAGTAAGCTCAGGCACACAATGCCCATCACAGCACTGCCTACCATAAAGAGTGAGTTGTAAATATTGAGCGCCGCAACGACCTGCGCGCGCTCATTCTCCTTTGAGCGTTGCTGCATTAACGCATACAGAGGCACGATAAACAGACCGCCAGAGGCGCCCAGCAGTAGCAGATAAACAAACACTGGCCACAGTGCTGAGTGGCTAATAAACGCGTGGAACGTAGAAAATTCAGGCAATTGATCAGGGACAGCGAGCGCCATTAGCAGACCAAACAGGGTAATTCCGGCACTGCCAAGTGGCACGATGCCAATATCGATGCGATTTTTCGATAGCTTGTCACACGCCATGGAGCCAACCGCAATGCCGACTGAAAACAGCGCGAGCAGGAAGGAGACCGCGGCTTCATTACCACTTAAGTGCAGTTTGGTGAAATTTGGGAACTGAGTCAGGTAGGCAGCGCCTAAAAACCAGAACCAACTGATCGCCATTAAAGTTTGAAAGACGGTTCTGTCGCGTTTTGCAATCGCAAGTGTACGGCGTGTCTGTTGGATAGGCTGCCAACGAAAGGTCAGGTTTGGGTCGCTGGCTGGGGCAACCGGAATTGATCGGCTCGCGAGATAACCCGCAATCGCAAACACCACGACGGCGCCCGCCGCAACGTATTTGGCGTTCTCTGCGGAGGCAATGACGCCAGCGCCCAGTGTGCCAAGCAAAATCGCAAGAAAGGTGCCGGTTTCGACTAAGGCGTTGCCGTTCACCAGTTCATGTTGCTTAAGCTGAGAAGGTAATAGCGCGTATTTAATCGGCCCGAAAAACGCCGATTGGGTACCCATTAAAAACAGCAACAAGAGCAAAATAACATAGCTTTCGGTAATAAAACCGACAGCGCCAAGGCACATAATGGCAATTTCCGCCAATTTGACCTTACGAATGAAGCCCGCTTTTTCGTATTTGTCTGCCAATACTCCCGCCGACGCCGAGAATAAAAAGAAAGGCAAGATGAAGAGGCCCGCAGCGAGGTTGATAAATAAGTTGCTAGAGATGGGGAGCGCGTTTGCGCCCGCGAACGCGACAAACAGCAGCAAAACATTTTTGAAAATGTTGTCGTTAAACGCGCCAAAAAACTGAGTAATAAAATAGGGTAGAAAGCGCTGTTGTCGAAGAAGCGAGGTCTGGGGCTCTGACATGAAGGGGCCTTTTATTGATTACCAGCTTTTAAGATAGCTCGAAAGTAAATTTTCGATAAGCACTTTGCCCTCAATCGGCTCAGCAGCAAAAAACTTATCATCGACACTGAGCAAGGTAATGCCGTGAACGCCCGCCCACAACACGCGACTGGCTTTCACCACCTCTTGATCTGAGCGATGAGGGGAAACAGCTTTCAGCAGATGTTCCAGCATGCTGGTCATACCGTCAATGCGCTGTGCTTGCCATTCGGGCAGCGCTTCCCCGTTCATGTTGTGCTCAAAAATGAGCTGCCAACGGTAAGGGTGGCGCGCCGCAAAGTCGTGGTAGCAATAGGCAAGCTCATATAAGGCTTTGGTGCTGTGGTTACAACGTTCAACGACCTTTTTTGACTCAAGCGCGAGTTCGTCCAGTGTTTGAGCGACCGCGTGTAAGAGCAGCAGATTGTAGTTGCCAAACACATTCACCAAGGTGCTCGGAACATAGCCGATTTTGTTCGCCAGCTTACGCAGGCTCAACTCATGATGAGAGTGAGTCGTGAGGAACTCTTTTACCGTGTCTAAGGTGAGTGCGATCAGCTCTTCGCGAGTGTGGTCGTTGCGTCTGGCCATAAAAAGGGGATGAAAATGAACAATGTTCAATATTCTAATAAGCACCTGTTCGATCCGCAACAAAACAATCACTAAATTGGGGCGTTTCCTTGCGGATAGCTGCAATATTCTGATACATCATAAACCCGGCTTCTGGTTTCTTTATTAAGGATGACTGGGTATTATGCGATGATAACGAAAACTTCATCCTCAAATGGAAACTCTAAGGAAAAATATGAAACGTTTGTTTTCCCTAGTTGCTCTACTCATGGTCTCTGTCGCCATGACGCCTGTTGCCGAAGCGAAAAAGTTCGGTGGTGGTAAATCTTTCGGTAAAAGCTTTAAAACAGCCCCTGCGCCGAAGCAGCAGCAACAAAACACCAATACGCTGGGTAAAGACCAAGCGACCAAAGCACCGAGCTCAAGCAAAAAAGGCTTAATGGGCGGCTTGCTTGGCGGTCTGCTGGCTGGTGGCCTGCTCGCGGCATTTTTCGGTGGCGCGTTCGAGGGCATCCAATTTATGGATATTCTCATTCTCGGTTTGATCGCCTTTGTGATCTTCAAATTTATGCGCGGCATGCTGGGCGCAAAACAGGGCAGCATGAATCAACATCGTCAGCAACCTGCTTTTGGCGGCAGCGCACCCAAGTTCGAACAGCCGAATGTTCACAACTTTGAACAAGCGTCTGCCTCTTCTGCGGGCGGTTTTGGTGCACAGACTGATGTGCCACACAACACGCCACCGGGTTTTGACCAAGCGGCCTTCATCAACGGCGCGCGTGAGCACTACCGCATTTTGCAAGGAGCGTGGAACCACAACCAGTTGGATACCATTGAAGAGTACGTGTCACCAAGCTTGTTTGAAGACCTAAAAGCAGAGCGTGCGAAGCTAGAGGGCGATCAACACACTGACGTTATGTACGTGGATGCGGAAATCGTGCGAGCGGACTACGACGCGTCAAAAGCGCAACTGAGCCTACAGTTTAGCGGTCGCTACCGTGATGCGGTGGAAGGCGTTGAAGAGAATATCGAAGACATCTGGCACCTAGAGCGTGACTTAACCGTCGACAATGCGCCATGGTTGATTGTTGGCATCCAAGGGTAATATCCTAAGGTATAAACTGATGTAAGAAAACGCCCATTTCGATGGGCGTTTTTTTCACCTCTCCATGATTGACCTTAACAACGAAAACAAGGAATGAGTAACGTGGCTGATTTTAAGTACCAACACCTCTCACAGGAAGAACAAGACAAACTCGATGCTGCTGTGTTTCGCCGCTTGCTGTCACATCTAGACGACAATAAAGACGTGCAAAATATCGACCTGATGATCTTGGCGGGCTTTTGCCGCAACTGCTTTAGCAAATGGTACAAAGCCGAGGCAGACAACCAAGGGTTAGAATTGGACATTGATGACGCGCGCGAGCGTGTTTACGGCATGACTTACGATGAGTGGAAGCAAAACCATCAACCTAAGGCTACCCCAGAGCAGTTGGCTGCGTTTGAAGCTCGTCAGAATCGCACCAAATAGCAAACGGCTACAGAGCGAGTCAAAGTAGTAGCAAACGTCAGAGACAAAAAAGCCAGCGAAGGTTCCACCTCGCTGGCTTTTGTCTAGGTTGTGTTTAGGTGTGGTTTAGAGCTTGAGAAGCACCTTAACATCGCCCGTAACCGCAGACTCATCCACATAGCCAATCGCGCTGGCATTCGAAGAGACTTCCGCAATCACGCCAGCGTAATCCGCCACTTGAACAGGCGCTTCGGCTTTACCCGTAAAGACCAAGCGTGACCAAGCCGATTGCAGCTGAGACTCACTGCGACCCGTGGCGATTTCATGAAAAGCAATACGCCCAGCGTCGCCATCAGCCAGCTCAACGATACGCGCAGTTGAGCCATTGTCGAGCTTGGTTTTCTTGCCCATAAAGAGCTTTTTCACATCACCCGCTGAAAGTGAGTCCACACCAGCCGGATTACCAATCACGACCATACCTGCTAGCGCATTGAATGAAAGGGCAGAAGCCGCTAATAAAGTGATCAGTTTTTTCATCGCTTCCTCCTTAGAATACAAAGTCTAGACGTGCAGAGTAGACAAGTGTGCTGTCTTCGTAGTCAGAGCTTGAAGGATCATTGGTTGATACTCCACCCGTCGTGTCTTTGTAGTCAACATATGTCACGTCAAATTTTAACGCCATGCTTTGGTAGAAATCCCAACGAGTGCCGACTGAATAAGACATACGCTCGTAATTTAACGCGGATAGTCCGCTTAGCAGCGGTCTCTCTTTATCATCTGTTGTTTCTACCCAGCTACTTGCTAGATAAGGCGTGAATTCGTTGATTCGGTAGCCGATAAGACCTGATACTGAACGTGTGTCCGAAAACTTACCATCGAGCTGTACATCAGTTCCTTCAACGTTGACTAGTAAATCACCATTGTCGTATTGAGCACCAATAGAGATGAACTGACCATCTTGCTCGTGTACTTCTAGCACATCTGCTAGGTAGCAACTACTAGTTGGGCTTCCTTGTGATGCGCCTTTTGCACACTCAGGGTTAGCTTCTGCCACAAAGTAAGAACCACGAAGCGTGAGATCATTGAAGTTCCAGTTGGCTGACAAACCCATCATTTTATCCAGTTTAACTTCGCCGATGCTTGAGTCATCTTCGTCTACGGTTGCGATACCTAGCACGGGTTGAAGCAGAAGCGTTGAGTCTTCAAAGTCAATCGGCACGAGCAGTTCTGCACCCGTGTAGCCTTTCAAGACGATGTTTTCGTACGTCTCTTGTGATGGACGAATCATCGGATAGGCGTAGCCCAAATCGACATAGTCAGAGTAGAAGAATAGCGGTAGACGCAGCTTACCTGCACGCGCTGTAAATGAGTCAAAGTCGTAAGAGACGTAAGCCATCTCGAACTTTGGATCGTAATCATAACGGCTGTTCGCTACGATTTGAGTGACAAACTTGGCTCGATCATTGATCTGGAAATCAAACTGCAAACCGCCAAGGGTTTCTTGTTCCCACTCAAGGTGCTCATCCGTGTAACCGGCGTAGCCGACGGCGTTATCCGCTTTACCCATGCCGACAGAACCAAATCCACTGATGGATAGGTCTTCTAAACTGGCAGCGTTAGCGCCAAATGCGGCGAGTGCCACACAGCTTGCTAGAATCGTTCTTTTCATCCTGAACTCCACTACTTTATGTTGGGGGTTATCATAGTTATTTAATTTTGGGCGAATTTGTCCACACCATCGCGCTTACGAGACGGTGTGAGAGACAAAGAGGTCGCTACTTGACCTTAAAGTGACTCGTCAGTTCGGTTAAGTTAGCGGTAATAATGTTGATGTTTTGCGCGACGCTATCGAGCTCACCGACACTGTCTGCCGTGCCTTGAGCCATGTTGCGGATGTTGGCCACTATGGTTTCAATCTCTGCGGATGTGCGTTCTTGCTCTTCTGTGGAAGAAGCAATCAGTTCGTTTTTGTGGCTAATATCCGAGACGTCAGCGGTGATGCGTTGCAAGGATTGCTCAGCAACGAGCGATTTCTCTACGCACGCTTCCGCTTTGTTGGCGCTTTCGGTAATGATGTTGGCAGCGGTTTTGGTCTGTTCCTGTAACTGCTGCAAGACAGATTGAATTTCTTGAGTAGAGGTTTGAGTGCGAGAAGCGAGGGTACGCACTTCATCGGCCACCACGGCAAATCCTCGGCCCTGTTCGCCCGCGCGGGCGGCTTCAATGGCGGCGTTAAGCGCCAGTAAGTTGGTTTGCTCAGCAATGGCGCTGATCGCATCCAGAATCGAGCCCGCATTTTGGGTGTTGGCATCGAGCTGTTGAACGACGGTCGAGGCGTTTCTCACGTCTTCCGTCAGTTCTTGAACGGCAGTGATGGTGCTCTTAACTTGCACTTCACCGTTGCTGGCTTGCTCACTGGCGCTGTTGGCTGAGACGGATGCATCGCTGGCGTTGGAAGCAATCAGCCTTGCAGCTTCAAATAATTGCGCCAATGAACGAGAGACTTCTTCGATCGCTTGGTATTGTTTATCTGAGAGGCTAGAGGTCGAATGGCTCGACTCCACTAGAGTGGTGGAAATGTTGTCCAGCTTACTCACATTTTCGATAGTGTGGGTGACGTTTTGTTGCAACTTATCAACGAATACGTTGAAGGAGTCGACCACGGGTTTCAATTCATCGCGTTTGTCATGTTGAATACGAACGGTGAGATCGCCATCGCCCTCGGCAATATCGCGCATGTTTTCAGCTAAGGCACCCAGATCGCGGCGAATACCGCGAGTCACAAATGCGCCCATGACGATGATCAGAGCCAGCGCCACAACGCCAAGAACGCTCATGTTGCGACTTGCGGTCACGTTGTCACTTTGTAGCTCCGTCACCGACTGTTCAAACTCATCAATGCGAGCTTGAGAGAAATCGGACATTTGGGTGGTCAGTTGGCTAAGAAGTTGGTTGTTTGCTTCGGCTTTTTTGGCCGCCTCGGACAGATCGAGTTCACCATCAATCATGCCGAGCGCGACATCATAAGTGCCATTGAAATAACTTTCTAACGTCGATTTAAGTTGCGCAGTCTGTGATTTTAGTGCCGGCTGCAACGTGGCTTGCATCTCAAAGTTGCCGACGATTTCCGCGAGCGTATCACGGTTGATGTCGAGCATCTCTTCATCACCAAGTGTTACGGCGAGATTGAATCGCTCTGCAAGCTGAGAGAGCAGCACAGAGTTCAGGGAGGCCGAGTTCATCACGGGGTAATAAAGCTTATTGATATCACGAACTTGTTCGGTGTTATTGGTGAGGGTTGAGCCACCGATAGAGAGAATGCTCACAAAGCCGAATAGCGACACCAAGCAGAGTGCAAGGACCTTCCCACGAATGGAGAGCGACAGCATAGAAATTTCCTTATTTCAGTATCAACAATTTAATGGTGACTGTTATAGTTTTAAGGTACGTAATATTATTATCAATAATCATCACATCTTATCAACACTAAAACAATAACCTAACCACGTTATTTTGCTATTACTGTGAAGGATAGTCGCTCTTTTGGGACTCTGCTGAGTTTAAAACAGAAGTCTTAGGTTAAAAATTGATTTTTGTATGACTTAGTCCCTTGCTATTTTCGTTATTTATAATAAATACAACGGGTTAATAATCGCACGATTTTATCACCCGTTGTTTGAATTTATCGGATGTTTAGCCCCGATCCTGTGGTTGCAAACTGTTTAAGTTGCGTGAGGTAAGGCGCTAAATCACCAATGTGATCCTCAACCCATTCTGGTGAAAAGTAGGTATCGAGGTAGCGCTCGCCACTGTCACAGAGTAGCGTGACAATCGCGCCTTGCTCGCCTTTGGCTTTCATTTCGCTGGCAATTTGTAGCGCGCCGAACAGATTGGTGCCTGTAGATGGCCCCACTTTACGCCCCAGAATCCCCTCAAGCCAATGGATGGTCGCGACCGAGGCGGCGTCCGGAATGGTGCGCATTTCATCGATAACGCCGGGAATAAAGCTCGGTTCAACTCTTGGGCGGCCGATCCCTTCTATTTTACTGCCACAGTCGAGCGTCAATGAGGTATTGCCAGTACGATAAAATTGATGGAACACTGAGTGTTCTGGGTCAACCACGCACAACTTGGTGTTGTGCTGTTGATAGCGAATAAAGCGGCCAATGGTGGCGGAAGTGCCGCCTGTTCCCGGGCTCATGACTATCCAACTGGGGATAGGGTGTGTCTCGAGTGCCATCTGGCTAAAGATCGAGTTGGCAATATTGTTGTTGCCGCGCCAGTCTGTCGCGCGCTCGGCATAAGTGAACTGGTCCATATAATGGCCGTTGAGCTCTTTGGCGAGGCGGTGAGATTCTGCGTAAATCTGGTCGGTGCGTTCGACCAGATGCGCTTTGCCACCGTAAAATTCGATTTGCTCAATTTTTTTCCGCGCGGTGCATTTGGGCATCACGGCGATAAAGGGCAACCCAAGTAGCCGCGCAAAGTATGCCTCAGAGACCGCGGTACTGCCGGAAGAGGATTCAATGATCGGAGTGTCAGGCCCGACCCAACCATTGCATATTGCGTACAGAAACAGTGAACGTGCCAATCGGTGCTTAAGCGAGCCGGTAGGGTGCGTGCTTTCATCTTTTAAGTAGATATCAATGCCGTCAACACACGGCAAATCGAGTTTGATGAGGTGAGTGTCGGCGCTGCGTTGATAGTCTGCTTCAATTTTGCGCACAGCGCTGTTTATCCAATCATGATCTTTACACACGGTATCGCTTCCATTGTTCATGCAATGAAAATAAACTAACTTCAAATAAGGAGAAATGCTTACCTATTTTTCCTTGTATTTACTGTCAAGGTAGAAAAAAATTCTCCCATAACCCATAACCCATAACCCATAACCCATAACCCATAACCCATAACCCATAACCCAAGGCCTCACCATGCAACTAGACCGCATCGATAAAACCCTCCTCAACTTGCTGCAACAAGATGCGACGCTGTCGTTGAACGATCTGGCGGACGCGGTGAATCTAACGACGACACCGTGCTGGAAGCGGCTGAAAAAGTTGGAAGAGAGTGGCGTTATAGAGCGTCGCGTTGCGTTGCTCAACCCTGACAAACTGGAGTTGTCGTTTACGGCGTTTGTGTTAGTGAAAACATCGGATCACTCGCATGGCTGGTATAGCCACTTTGTCGAGACCGTGTCGGAGTTCCCTGAGGTGATGGAGTTCTATCGGATGGCGGGAGAGTATGACTACATGATGAAAGTGCTGGTGAAAGACATGCCGTGTTTTGACCGCTTCTACAAAAAGTTGGTCAACTCGGTGGCGGGTATCTCTAATGTTACGTCGACCTTTGCTATGGAGCCCCTGAAATACACCACGGCGTTGCCGATTCAGGGATAGCGTTATGATTAGCAATGACTGGCAGCGCCTGAAAAATAGCGCCGCGCTTGGATGATTCCAAATACGGCATTGGCGTTATTGAGTAAATCGCATCACACCTTCTTGCACCGCAGTGGCGACCAGATGTCCCTCACGATTGTATATCTCGCCACGGACTAAGCCTCGGGTATTGCTGGCGGTCGGGCTCTCGATGGCATACAGCAACCAGTCATCCATTTTAAAAGGGCGATGGAACCAAATTGAGTGGTCGATGGTAGCCACTTGAAACTTCGGTGTCATCAAAGAAACACCGTGCGGATGAAGCGCGGTCACGAGGAATCCCCAATCAGAAGCGTATCCAAGCAAGTATTGGTGAATCAGTTGATTGTCGGGCATCTCACCGTTGGCACGAATCCAAAGATACTGCTTGGCGTCGACTTTTTGCGGATTTAACGGATTGACGACGGTGACCGGGCGCATCTCAATTGGCTTCTCCCCACAAAACGCTTTTTTCAGCCTCTCTGGCAACATGTGTTCGATTTGCGCAGCGAGCTCAGACTCGGATTTAAAGTTTTCAGGCCCAGGAATATTCGGCATGGTGTTTTGATGCTCAAAGCCCGGCGCATCACCATGATAGGAGGCGGTGAGGTAGAAAATCGGTCGACCGTTTTGAATCGCTTTTACCCGACGTGTGCTGAAGCTTCGGCCATCGCGCAGGTTTTCAACATCGTAAATGATCGGTTTTTCCGGATCGCCCGGGTAGAGAAAGTAGCTGTGAAATGAGTGCACAGTGCGCGCATCATCCACTGTGTAGCGAGCGGCAGAAAGCGCCTGACCAATCACTTGTCCTCCATAGACTTGCGGTAGGCCAAGGTTTTCACTTTGGCCGCGAAACAATCCTTCTTCTAATTTTTCAAGTTTCAGTAGTTCTAGGAGTTCTTTGAGAGGTTTACTCATTGGCAGATCCTTCCCCTTGTCGAGCGGGTTTCATAGGTACAGGTTGACGATAGCGACTATTTTATCGGTTGAGTGATAAATTTAAACAGCTGTATGAAATTGTAGTCAGACTTTTCTGATTTGCGTTAGGTCGCGGTCAACTCTTTCATCAATAAGCACCACTGTGCACAGCCATCGTTTATACTCAAGACGATTCTCCCGCTTACGTTGGGTTTTTGGCGAACAAATTAAAGAGGCACTATGAAAAAGAATATCACGCATTGGTTTTTAGCATGCACTGCGATACTTGCGCTCGCAGGTTGCCAAGCGGGGCAACCATCGGCGACAGCGTCGAAAATGGAAACAGTCTCCGGTACTCTTGCCTACCGAGAGCGGATCGCACTGCCGAGCGAAGCCTTGGTGACGGTCACGTTGCAAGATGTCTCACTGGCGGATGCGCCAGCAAAAGTGATCGCCAAACAGCAGTTTTCGGCGGATGGGGCACAAGTTCCGTTTACGTTTGAGCTCAGTTACGATCCGAGCCAAATTGACGCGCGGCATACTTATAGCGTCAGCGCAAGAATTGAGGTGGATGGGAAATTACGTTTTATCTCTGATACCGCGTACCGCGTGATTACCGATGAAGCGAAAACGCAGCAGGTGAATCTACTGCTTAAAGGTGTGCGTTAAACATCGTCTTACGGCTGCCAGCGATAGCGAACCAGTCTTACTCGGCCTTCTGGTAAGACCTCAATGCCCTCTTCAATGAGGGCGTTTTTTTGTCTTTCAAACGCTTCGCCTTTTAGTGAGAGCTTACCTTGACTATTGATGACCCGAAACCAAGGCAGAGACGATCCCTCAGGCAGTTGGCCTAGCGCTCGGCCGACATGTCTTGCGTAACCTGGGTAACCCGCCATTTTTGCAATCTCTCCGTAGGTAGAGACCTTTCCACATGGAATTTGGTGAATCACAGCAAAGATTTGCGCGAGAAACTGGTCCATAATGCTTTTGTCCTAGTTCGATTTTTTCCATGGAATGGATAAGGAGAGAGGATGGTATTGTCTACATTTCAGTTCTTTGTCGCAACACTGCTGGCGGTGATTTGCGCCCGCACCATCAGCATAAGTGAAGGAGACATCCCACTGCTCGCGATGCTCATTCCCGCGCTTTGGATATTGCCTCAAGGCGGTATTGTCGGGTTGATATTGATCGGTGCAATGACGGTTTACGGCTTGACGTTGCCTTATCAGCCGATTGCGTTGTCTGTAAGCCAATGGATACTCTTTCCGCTCTTAATGGTGGTGTTCTCAAAACGCAGCAATATGTGGGTGGTGTTAACCATCGCATTGATTGTCGCAGCGCTGCAAGTCGGCATTATGGTCACACAGGCCGGTGGAAAATTAGAGGGCAGTGCCTTTATCACTGTGCTGCAAACCCTCTCAATATCGGTGGTGTGGTGGTCAGCCAATCACTGGAAACCATCGAATAAACATAGCTGGTGGGCGCTCAGTTTGATTTTGCCCCTGTGGATGGCTGAACTCTCCTACGGCGTGCTGGTGGCACTCTCGCTGACGGGTATGATTGCCTCAATGGAAACGCTGACGAAGCTAAAAACATTGCGTTGGGGGAAATTGCTCTGTTGGACGCTACCGACCGTCGGATTTGCCGCTTTAGTGGTGTCGCCCAATATTGAGGTGCCTAACCCGGTATTTGTGGTGTGGTTTGCCTTGTTAGGTACGGCGTGGATGACCGATTACATCCTTCGCAGTGCGGAAGAAGCGGAGATTTAGTTGCATAGCTCTCACTATAAAGCGTTTGGGCTAGCAATTATTTGGCGTATGCAACCGAGTGTGCGAGAATCTTGCGTAATTGCAATCTCATGCAAAGGGGTGAGCAGTCTTCACCAGGACTGGTTACTTGGGTTAGTTTTTCGCTAGAGACATGAACAATGTGGTTTAGGTTTTGGCTACGGATGGTCAAACTCGGCCAAGGATTGTGGCTACTGTTGGCGTTGATGGGAGGAGCCCATGCAGCGCAAGAGCAGTATCGGGTCGCGATGGAAGCCGATGACGTCGTCACGAGGACGCTGTTTGATGCAGTATCGCAGCATTTTTCCATCAAAGTAGAGTATGTGCTCTATCCTAGTTTTAGCGACATCTTACAATCTGTCGAGTCTGGTGAGAGCGATTTCGCGGCCAATGTCACCTACACCCCTGAGCGTGCCCAATACTTCGATTTTTCTGCGCCCACTAACATTGAATACACCTATTTGTTTAGCCCCCAAGCCCGCCGCTTAGGGGACGTTCAAGTTGTGGGCGTGCCCAACGGCACGATTTATGGCGAGCTGATTGAGCGCCACTTTCCTGCGATTACCCTCATCGAATACTCGGGCCATCACGAAGCGGTTCGACTACTGAATGCCGGTGAAGTTGACGGCGTTGTTGACGCCATTAACCAGCTTAAGCCGATGTTGCTTTCCGGTTTTGATGCTGAACTGCTGAATGATCAAATCCCCATTAAACCGGTCTCTATCGTGACAACCAAAGGCCAACACGCGGATCTCCTAGCCGCGATAGAACATTACGTCCATAGCGCTAGCGTACAAAAACTGTTGCGTGAGTCGATTCGACAATACCAATTTAATATTCGCAGAGATGCACTACGAAATGTGGCGAAAGAGAGCGGCCTTGACCTTGATCGCCCACTGAGAGTGAAGTTGGAGAATTTTGGTCAGTACGCGACTTATCATGCCGACGGCAGTGTGTCTGGGATCGCAGCTGACGTTTTGTTTCAAGCGTGTGACATCTTACTGCTTAAGTGCCAGCTTGAGAGTCAAGCCAATGAAACTTGGGAAAGCATGTACCAAGATTTGGTCAATCAGGCCATCGATGTACTTGCTCCGGTTGCAGTGCTGGAATCGCGTAGGGGTGAGCTGCTCTTTGGTGATTCTTACTACTTCCCTGAAGCGATTTTGGTCAAACGGGAAGGGTACAAGAAGGGCGTCTACAGCAACATTTCTGAATTGATTGCAGAGCGTATTGGCGTGATAAAAGAGGCGGCATCTGAATCACTGCTGAATGTCTTGCTGCCCAACAAGCGCTTTAAGGTCTACAACAATAGCCAAGCGTTGGTGACGGCGCTACTGAATGGCGAAATCGACTACATCCCCATGACGCGCGGCAGTTTCCATGCGCTGCTGCGTGAGAGCAAAGAGGTGTTGCCACTCGAAGAGGACACCGCGATAGCGCCTTTCTACCGTTCAGAGGTAGCGATGGGCTTTGCAAACAATGAACTCGGAGCGCAATTGGTGCCGCTGTTCAATCAGGCGCTGACGATGATCAACGTCGAGAAAATCATCCACCTCTATGACAACCAGCCAGACTGGAAAGCCACGCTGCATAACGAGAAAAGCTTAGCCCAGCAGAACCAAGCATTGCTTCTGTTTGTGCTGGCGTTCTTGGTCATCGTGGCGTATTTCCTCTATAGCCAATCGAATACGGATAACTTAACGCGTTTGAGAAACAGGCGTGCCATGCAGCGTAAATATCGCCTCGGTCTCAAATCGCGTGACACTTTGGTCTATTTTGATGTCAACGGGTTCAAAGCCATCAATGATACCTATGGGCATGAGATAGGTGATGAGGTGTTAAAAGCGATCGCCAACCAGATCGTTCGCTACTGGCAAGGCAGCGCGTATCGTATCGGTGGTGATGAGTTTATTTTGATTGGCCCGATGGATGAAGGGCAACTGGATATTCTCGCTCAACATGTTGCCGCCTTAACCTATACCTCATGGGACAACAGTGTGTCACTCAACATTACATTGGCTATGGGCGTTTGCCAAGCGAGCGCTCGCTCACTGACACTTCAGCAAGCCCTGAATCAGGCGGATCAAGCGATGTACAGCCACAAACGCAAGCAGCGAGAGCGCAGCAGCCAAGGCGCAAAAGAGCAAGGTAGCTTGGTTAACTGCTCCGTCAATGGCTAAGTAGCTACAATTGCCTAATGATTAGGCAGTTAAGCCACTTTTCGTTGATTTGTCTGGTTAACCGCTTGAAATCAGTCAGGCGATGATTGATAATCCCCACACTTCTTAGCGCACAGTCGCAAGAAAAACGAATCAATGGAGGCTCTGGTCCTCCCGCAACAATAGCTTGTGAACTCGGTCAGGTCCGGAAGGAAGCAGCCGCAGCAAGTGACTTGTGTGCCGGGATGTGGCTGGGGCTTCCACCCTTTTGAAGCCTGCAATATATGTCGCATAAATTGCAGGCTTTTTCATATCTGCACAGCATTGGGTTCTGTGTCGCTAGGCGAAGGATTCATCTCACGTATACAGGATATGACAGTCTTCATCAGTTAGCTCATGTTTGCCCCTTTTCTTTTTTCGACGAATTCAACAACCACTTGACCAAAGTAACGATTGACTCACTTTCCCTCACCTCACTATGTGGTCAAATTTACTACCGCACTGCAGAGCAACAGATAACTATGATTACGATACGAGACTACCAGCACTCAGACGCCCTAGAAATGTGGCAGCTGAAGTTCCAAACGATTAGAACCGTGAATATCAAAGACTACACTTTTGAGCAAGTATCCGCTTGGGCTCCGGATGGCTTTGATATGGCGGTTTGGCAAAAGCGCACCGATGGTATGAAACCTTTTGTTGCGGAACTCGAAGGCAAAATAGTCGGCTTTGCAGATTTACAGAAGGATGGGTATATCGACCATTTTTTCTGTCATGCCGATTATCAAGGCATCGGGGTAGGGCGACGATTAATGGAGCACCTATTCACGAAAGGACGCAGACTAGGCATCAAGCGTTATTATTCTCACGTGAGCATCACCGCCCGTCCGTTTTATGAGCACCTTGGCTTTCGTGTTGTAGGAAAGCAGCAAGTTGATGTACGTGGGCAGCAACTCACCAACTTCATAATGGAAACAAGCGGCTAAGATGGATTGGGCAACGGCCGAAGTGCGATTTTGTTACTCGCTTACAATTGGCTTTCTATCGGCAGCCATCCGCTGATCCAAGCGCCCATTTTTAACCATAGGCTAGCATCGGGTTCGCTATCGAATTGCACGGACTGTGCGTGATCGATCCAAATCAGTTCGCCCTCTTGCACAGTGACTTGGTAGGCCTTCTCATTCAATTTACTGTACAGCTGCGCTAATGCACGCTCAGCGTACTCAGGTTGTTCGAACAGTACCGCCAACTCGGTATTGAGCTCCGCAGAGCGCGGGTCAAGGTTCATCGAACCGACGGCAATTTTGCTCCGATCGAGTACGATGACTTTGGCATGTAAGCTGGCGTTACTGCTGCCCTTGATGCTCCAACTGTTGTCGATGTCTGCTGTCGCTTTGACCTCCCAAAGGATAACGCCGCCTTCAATGAGCGCTTGGCGATATTTCGCGTACCAACCGTGAACGGCGAAAACGTCATTGGACGCGAGACTGTTGGTAATAATCGTCACTTCAATCCCTTTCTCAACCGCTGAAATCAAGGCTTGTGTACCAGATTCCGTCGGGACAAAGTAGGGGGAAATCAAGACCAACTCACTCTCTGTTTGGCTAAGAAATTGTGTCAATCCGCTTTTTAGTGGCTCGCCTTGTCCTAGCACTTTGTTTGGCGAGTCGTAGATAAGCTGCGCCTTACCCCAGAAAAGCGAGAGTTCTGCGTTAATAAGCTTTTGATAAAGAGGTAACTGGGTAAAGTCGTATTGGCCCTGCGTGAACTGCTCTTCGATTTTAGAGCTTGCGACCCAATCTGAGATGGCTTCAGAGGTGAGCGGTGTGCGATTGGGGTAAATCCACTCCATTGGGATAGCGAAGTCGCTGTTCCAATATTCATCGAACTGCTCACTCACCGCTGCGACGGCTTCACCGTGCATCAACAGATCAAAGTCGCCAAACTCGACATCCGATTGAAATGAAAAGTACTCATTGCCAATGTTTCGCCCGCCAATCACTGACGCGACATTATCTGCCGTGAGTGATTTATTGTGCATGCGGTGGTTAAGACGGTCAAAATCACTGAGGAAGGCCGCGCCGCGCGCTGTGCGATATTGGTGAGGATTGAATAGACGAATCTCGATGTTTGGGTGTGAGTTGATGTAAGCCATGACCTTGTCATCGCGCTTTTGCATGTCGTCTAACAATAGGCGAACTCGGACGCCTCGCTCTGCGGCGATGAACAGTCGCCAACTGAGCAGTTGGCTGGTTTCGTCGTCACGGAAAATATAATACTGAAGATCTAAGCTTGCCTTTGCGGATTCAATCAGCGCCAAGCGAGTCAGGAGAGCGTCGTGGCCATGCTCTAAAGGATAGAATCCTGTCTCTCCCGGCGTCTTTTTCGAAAGGGCAGAGAAATAGTGATCTAAGGGTGAGTTATGCTGATATGGCAGGGCGGTGCTGGTGGTCTTCTCATTATGGGTGTCAGGTGACAGGGAAGTACACGCCGTCATGGCGATCATAACTAAGCTAATCAACAGCGTTTTAAATAAAGAAGACAAAGCCAGCGCCTGTTCAAAACCGATAGATACCCTTGAGTGTAAATGAGTCACGCTAGAGAACTTGCTATTTTGCGTTTTTGAGATGGATAAGTATGAGAGACGTCACATTGGCGGTTTATAAAGCATTCCACGCATTCGCCACGACGATGAATAGCTAAAAAACACACAAAATAAAGCTCTAAATTTATCAATGTAGAGTGGGCTATTGACTGAAGTGTTGAGCATTGGCAGTGAGTTATTTGTTTCGTGAATGATCACTTTTGGCGCAGGTTGACTAAATAGGTGCATCATGGTGATTCGCTTCACAGAACCTCTCATCGGATAAGCGATTTGTAGTTAAGTAGTCGCCACCTTTCATAACTAATGTTAAATTTTCTGCACGCTTTCTAGCAGATGATGCTAGATGCTGATGTTAATTTAGACTAAAAGGCGCATTAGTCTGTCTGCAGATGTAAAGAAATGCCAACTCTCTGGCAAACGTTTACGTATGCAGAATTATATGCCAATTCATTGATATGATCGTGGAATATTACGGTTGAATGCTACAAATTTATGGCAAATTACTTCAATGGTTGGTAATGTGTGCCGCAATCTTTGTGGGGTTATTAGGTGATTCTTGGTCGAATTTTGGGCTAAAAAAACCTAAATCACTGGCCGTTCAAGTGAAAACCACAAAGACGTCATGGATGCAAAAGAAAAACTTGGAGTTTTACTCATGTACAAGAACAAAATCACACAAGCCCTTCTACTAGGTGCCGGCCTTGCAGTGGCCTCTACCGCAACTTTTGCCGCTGATGTTCCAGCGGGTGTCGAACTAGCAGCAAAACAGGAATTCGTCCGTGGTAACGGTACGGAAGTGGCGTCGCTAGACCCTCATAAAGTTGAAGGTGTGCCTGAGTCTCACGTTCTACGTGATTTGATGGAAGGCCTTGTTATCCAAGATGGCCCGGGTAATACCATCCCAGGTGCTGCTGAATCTTGGTCTACTGAAGACAATCAAACGTTCACATTCAAAATCCGTAAAGATGCGAAATGGTCGAACGGCGATCCTGTCACCGCTTATGATTTTGAATACAGCTTCAAACGCGCTGCTGACCCAATGACTGCGTCTCCTTATGCTTGGTATATCGAATACACCAAGATGAAAAATGCGAAAGACATCATCGCAGGGAAGAAAGACGTGGCTGAGCTGGGTGTGAAAGCCGTAGATGAGCACACGCTCGTGGTTGAGACTGAAGTACCACTGCCATACTTCGTGAAGATGATGGCGCACACTACGATGTACCCAGTACACAAAGCGACGGTTGAGAAGTTCGGTAACGACTGGACGAAACCAGGTAACTTTGTCGGCAACGGTGCGTACGTGTTGTCTGATTGGGTAGTGAACGAGAAGATCGTTCTAGAGCGTAATGCTAACTACTGGGATAACGCCGATACCGTCATTGATAAAGTGACTTACCTGCCTATCGAAAACCAAAACGCGGAAATGAACCGTTTCCTATCGGGTGAAATCCACATGACTTACGAAGTGCCAAATGAGCAGTTCCGTCGTCTTGTGAAAGATTACCCAGATAACGTGGTTGTTTCACCAAACCTATGTACTTACTACTACGGTTTCAACAACCAACGTCCTCCGTTTGACGATGTTCGCGTACGTAAGGCGCTGTCTTACTCGATTGACCGTGACATCATCACTCAAGCGATTCTAGGTCAAGGCCAAAAACCTGCTTACGCATTGACGCACAGCGGCATCACAGGTTTCGCACCTGAGGCGCCAGAGTACGCAACAATGACGCAAAAAGAGCGCGTAGAGAAAGCGAAAGAGCTTCTTGCTGAAGCGGGCTTCGGTCAAGGCAAACCTCTTGATTTCACTTTGCTGTACAACACCAGTGAAAACCACAAGAAGATCGCCGTCGCGGTTCAATCTATGTGGAAAAAATCGCTGGGTGGTTTCGTCAACGTTAAGCTTGAGAACCAAGAGTGGAAAACTTACCTAGACAGCTCTAAGCAAGGCAACTTTGACGTTCGCCGTGCAGGTTGGTGTGCAGACTACAACGAAGCCTCTACCTTCCTAGCGATTGCGATGACTGAGAATGGTTCAAATGACCAGAAATACTCTAGCGAGATTTTTGATAAGGCGATGAACGACGCAGTAAAAGTGGCGAAAACTGAAGAAGAGCGTAACAAGTACTACGCGATCGCAGAAGCTCAGTTGGCACAAGATATGCCAATCGCACCTATCTATCAGTACGTTCAGCCACGTCTAGTAAGCAAACAGCTTGGTGGCTACCCTGATCAAAACCCGCAAGACAATATCTACTCAAAAGACATGTACATTATCAAAAAGTAATCCTTGAGTAAGATATCCAGTGCGCTGATAGCCCGCGTTATTAGCGCACTGTTTTTTTAGATGTGAGATGTTTTATGTTAAAGCTAATTTTCTCTCGAATTTTGGAAGCTATTCCAACCTTACTTGTCCTAATTACCGTATCGTTCTTCTTGATGCGGTTTGCACCGGGTAACCCTTTTTCTTCAGAGAAGACACTGCCTCCTGAAGTGATGCAAAATATCAACGAGAAATATGGCTTGGATAAGCCTCTATTTGAGCAATACACCACCTACTTAGGTAATATTCTTCAAGGCGACTTTGGCCCCTCGTTCAAGTACAAAGATTATACGGTGAATGAGTTGGTGTCTGAGGCGCTACCTGTATCGGCAAAAGTCGGTTTCTATGCCTTTATTTTCACTGTGATTGTCGGGGTGGCGGTCGGCACGCTCGCCGCGTTAAAGCAAAACACCTGGCTCGACTATACGGTGATGTCCACCTCCATGATAGGGGTGGTGCTGCCGTCGTTTGTTTTTGCCCCCGTCCTTATCTACATTTTCTCGATTGGTCTGGGTTGGTTCCCAGCGGGTGGCTGGAACGGCGGCGCGATTGAGTACATGGTTTTGCCTGTCCTTGGTATGTCCTTTTTGTACATCGCCACGTTTGCGCGTATTACCCGTGGCTCGATGATTGAAACCTTGAACAGTAACTTTATCCGCACTGCACGTGCGAAAGGTTTGAGCTACCGTTACATCATTCTTAAACACGCACTGAAACCTGCGTTGTTGCCTGTCGTCTCTTACATGGGCCCTGCGTTTGTCGGCATCATCACCGGTTCGGTGGTGATCGAGACCATCTTTGGTCTGCCTGGCATTGGTAAGTTGTTCGTCAACGCCGCATTTAACCGCGATTACTCGCTGGTGATGGGAATTACGATTTTGATCGGCTTCCTCTTCATTCTTTTCAACGCAGTGGTAGATATTCTCCTTGCAATGATTGACCCGAAAATTCGCTACTAACAGGGAAGATTGGTTATGTTAACGAAAAAAGAGAACCTCGAAGCGGTCGAGAAGTTTGCAGAGAATTTGGAAGTCGAAGGCCGCAGTTTGTGGCAAGACGCCCGTATTCGTTTTATGCGCAACAAGGCGGCAATGATCAGCCTGTGCATTTTGTTTGTGATGACCTTAGCGGTGATCTTCCTGCCAATGATTGCGCCGTACACATTCGATGATACCGATTGGTACGCGATGCACGTTGGTCCAAGTGCTGAGCACTGGTTTGGTACCGACAGTCTAGGTCGTGACCTCTACGTACGTACGCTGATTGGTGGCCGAATCTCACTGATGGTGGGTGTACTCGGCGCCTTGGTGGCGGTTCTGATTGGTACCCTCTATGGCGCAACCTCTGGGTTTATCGGCGGTAAAGTCGATAGAATCATGATGCGTATTTTGGAGATCCTTTACGCGGTGCCATTTATGTTCCTTGTGATCGTATTGGTGACCTTCTTTGGCCGAAATATCATTTTGATTTTCGTCGCGATTGGTGCCATTGCTTGGCTGGATATGGCGCGTATTGTACGCGGTCAAACTTTGAGCCTGCGCAGTAAAGAGTTCATTGAAGCGGCGCACGTCTGTGGCGTCAGTAACTGGAAAATCATCACCCGTCATATCGTGCCAAACGTACTGGGTATTGTGGCGGTTTACTCCACACTGTTGATCCCAAGCATGATTCTGACTGAATCTTTCCTTTCATTCCTTGGTCTAGGTGTACAAGAGCCGATGACAAGTTGGGGCGCACTTCTACAAGAAGGTTCGCAAACGATGGAAATCGCTATTTGGCAGCTGACTTTCCCAGCCGCGTTCATGGTGGTGACCTTATTCTGCTTCAACTACGTTGGTGACGGTCTGCGCGATGCGCTTGATCCTAAAGACAGATAATTAAAAGAGAAAGATTAAGGAAGCAATGATGAGCTTATTAGATGTCAAAGATCTGCGCGTCGAATTTACCACGCAAGATGGTATCGTCACCGCAGTTAACGATCTGAACTTCTCACTCAACCAAGGTGAAACACTGGGTATTGTGGGTGAATCTGGTTCAGGTAAATCGCAAACGGTTTTCGCTATCATGGGGCTGCTGGCCAAAAACGGCATCATCTCAGGTAGTGCTAAATTTGAAGGCAAAGAGATCCTCAACTTGCCAGAAAAAGCGCTCAATAAAGTGCGCGCTGAGCAAATTGCGATGATCTTCCAAGATCCTATGACGTCACTGAACCCTTATATGAAGGTCAGTGATCAGTTGATGGAAGTGCTGATGCTGCACAAAGGCATGGGCAAGGCCGAAGCGTTTGAAGAGTCGGTCCGCATGTTGGAAGCAGTGAAAATCCCTGAAGCGCGCAAGCGTATCACCATGTATCCGCACGAATTTTCAGGCGGTATGCGTCAGCGTGTGATGATCGCAATGGCGCTATTGTGTCGTCCTAAACTGCTGATCGCTGATGAGCCGACGACCGCTCTGGATGTAACAGTTCAAGCGCAGATCATGGATTTGCTCAACGAGCTAAAACAAGAATTCAACACCGCCATTATCATGATCACGCACGACTTAGGTGTGGTTGCGGGTTCATGTGACAAAGTGTTGGTGATGTACGCAGGCCGTACCATGGAGTACGGTAGTGTGGATGAGATCTTCTACAACCCAAGTCACCCTTATGCAGAGGGGCTGCTCAAAGCGATTCCTCGCCTAGATACCGAAGGTGAGGTACTGCCCACCATTCCTGGAAACCCGCCAAACTTGCTACGTCTGCCGACGGGCTGTCCGTACCAAGAGCGTTGCCATCGCGTGATGGATCGCTGTAAGCAAGAAGCGCCAATCCTGACGCCATTTGGTCAAGGTCGTCAACGCGCGTGTTTTTCTGATTGGGAGGCTTGGACGAAATGAGTGCAGATAAAAAAGTCATTCTAGACATTTCAGAGTTGAAGGTGCACTTCAACATTGCCGCAAAATCGGCGTGGCCATGGGCCAAACCTTCAACGCTAAAAGCGGTGGATGGTGTTAACGTGCGTTTGTACGAAGGCGAAACGCTCGGTGTAGTGGGCGAATCTGGCTGTGGTAAATCCACCTTCGCCCGTGCCATCATCGGCTTGGTCGAAGCGACTGACGGTGAAGTGGTATGGCTTGGGCAAGACTTGACCAAGATGAAAGAGGTCCAGCGCCGTGAAACGCGTAAAGAGATCCAGATGATATTCCAAGATCCGTTGGCGTCGCTTAACCCGCGAATGACCATTGGTGACATCATCGCCGAGCCGCTGGAGACTTTCTACCCAGATCTCTCCAAAGAGGAAGTGAAGCAGCGCGTTAAAGAGATGATGAAGAAGGTCGGCCTGCTGCCTAACGTTATTAACCGGTATCCTCATGAGTTCTCGGGTGGTCAGTGTCAGCGTATCGGTATTGCCCGTGCGCTTATCTTGAATCCGAAGATGATCATCTGTGATGAGCCGGTATCGGCGCTAGACGTATCGATTCAGGCTCAGGTAGTGAACTTGCTTAAAGAGCTGCAAAAAGAGCTGGGTCTGTCACTGGTGTTTATCGCCCACGATTTGTCGGTGGTCAAACACATTTCTGATCGCGTGTTGGTCATGTACTTGGGTAACGCAGTGGAGTTGGGTGAAGCTCACGCGCTGTTTGACAACCCGAAACACCCTTACACACGCGCACTGATGTCGGCGGTGCCGATTCCCGATCCCAAGTTGGAACGTGAGAAGCAGATTGAAATGTTAGAAGGCGATCTGCCATCACCGATCAGTCCGCCGTCTGGTTGTGTGTTCCGCACCCGCTGTCCACAAGCGACCGACGCGTGTGCTAAGACTAAGCCAACCATTCAAGGTAGCGATGTGCACGCAGTGTCGTGTTTGCATGTGTCCGTCTCTTAATTGACGCATTATGCACGCTCAACTTTCAATGCCAGTCTGATGACTGGCATTGTTGTCTCTAGCCCTTTGTTATTAGGTTCTGACGTTTTCCTGACACCTGATAGGCACTTTTGACGATAATTTCCTGCAGAACTTAAACCGCTAAGGAACTCATCAATGAACAAGAGAAGCGTTAGCATGGTAGGGGGCACGTTGGCAGTATTGCTTGGCTCTTCCGTAGCCATGGCAAACCCAGATAAAACCCCAATTTCGGTCGGTATGGCTTACGATCAAGAGCTTAGTGCGGTATTGGAGCTCGATAATCAATACCGTTTCACCCTTGGCAATGATGGTGCTGCATTTGACTACCTGATCACCTCTGGTCGTTTTGATGGCAATGCCCCAATCTCTTGGTATGTCGGCGTTGGTGGTTGGAGCGAGTGGGATCACAAAGAGTTTGGTGTGCGCGTGCCACTCGGCTTGAAATGGGATCTGGGCAAAGGTTGGGATCTTTACGGCCAACTTCACCCAGAGCTTGACCTATACAGTGGTCCTGAACTGCAAATTGGCGGCGCACTCGGCATTAAGTACAACTTTTAAGCGCTCCAATTGAACTCTCTACGCCACCGCTTTGTCGGTGGCGTTTTTATGCCAGCCTCTCTATTGAGAACCCTAAAATCGCCACGTGAGCCCGATGTTGGCGGAAAATTGATTCATCCAATCGGTCTTAAAGCGAATGATGCACTGTTCGCTGCCATCGCTGGGTAGATTGCATATCCCGCTGGTGTCGTTGTCCACCACAGTCCCGAGCCAGCGTACTTGCGTGTTAACAGAAAGTTGCGAGTTGAGCTGGTAATCAAAGCCACCAAAGATCGAGGCGGAAAACCCATAGTGGTCATCCACCCATTGGGCATCGATGTAGGACGCGCCCAAACCGACGCCAACGTAGCTCGACAGCCCCGGATTCAGGGGATAGTAAATACTGCTCTGAAAGTGAAGATAGTGAGTGGTCGCTCGCTCTGAAATCTTGTCTACATCGGTCGACTGCGTGGCGTAAAAAAGGCCGATGCGTCCCTTATCTAGCGTATGCTCTAGGCTAAAGGCATAGCTCTCTGACGGTTTGAGGTCGTAGGTTTGCCCGTTTTGGTCTTCTAATTCGCCGCCCAGTGTCACACCTAGCCAAGGGGTGAGGAAAGTCTCGGCGTAGCTGATGGAGGGTAGGGTGCAGAGTAAAAGCAAGGGAGTGAGCAAGCGCAGACAAGTCATGAGCGGTTCCTTATCGAGAATCTAATCGCAGTGGGGTAAGGCAATTGTGACGCTAACGCCATAATTAAACACAAAAAAGATGTGGTATTTGAAGATACTTCACAGAGGTGTTATTACTTTGTTAAACAACAAGGAGATGTCTATGGAACACGATCTCAAATTTGCCCTCATCATCGTCGCGACCGTCTTTACCGTGTTAATTGGCTATGGACTTATCGCGATCAATGCGGCTTAACCGCCATCATGAACAACAGCGGATACATTACTAATGCAGCTGTCGAGTTAGACGAATCCCGACTCGCCAAATATACCGGTGGCAAAAACGCTTTGGTTGCCCAAGGGGGCGGACAAAGAGGTATCTTTACTGCCGGTGTACTTGATGCTTTTCTTCTCTCCAATTTTGACCCGTTTGATACCTTCTATGGTACCTCCGCTGGCGCGTTGAATTTGTGTGCGTACCTTTGCCGTCAACGCGGCATCGGTCGATCGTTCATCTTAGATTTGACCACGGATCCGCAGTTCTTCAATCTTTTCGGTTACATTCGCCGCAAACAGTACCTTGGGCTAGATTGGTCGCTGGATAAAATCAGTGATTACCCCTACCGGTTGGATGTCGATTTAGGGCGCAAAGTGCTGGGTAAGCGTGATGCCTATGCGGCGGTCACGGATACGCATCATCTTCTCGATCACTATTTGCCCATGTTAAAAGACGATTGGAAAAAGGTGCTGATTGCCACCTGCGCGATTCCAAGGCTCTATCCCAATACGGTGGCGTTTGATCATGGAGAATACGTGGATGGCGGCGTGTCGGCGTCGATCCCGGTGCAAGAAGCGTGGCGCAAGGGCGCTCGTTGCATTGTCGTGATCCGCACCGAAGGGGATGATCTTGCTGTAGAGCCCACTCCTCTTGCACAAACAGAGAAAGTTGAGTGGTTTCGTGACTCTTTCAATCTGATTCAAGAGCAGTGGCAGCAAAAGCTGTCGCAATGGAAGTTGGATTGGGGCGCGTTTTTGTCGGAAAAGGTGCAGAAAAACAAACAGCTGCAAATCCAAAAACAGGGCTTTGAGGCGCTCAATGGTGGGCGTTGGTTGTTTGGCGCCGACGATGTGTACCGTTTGAGTCACTTGCTGGGTGATAAGTTTGACTCACATTTAGCCGATATGCTGATGGTGCACTATCAAACCTACGCCTTGACGCAAGATTTCCTTCATTCGCCACCGGATGATTGTTTTATTGTGCAAATTAAGCCCGATAAACCTCTGCAATCGAGTTCGCTGATGAGCGAGAAATCCGCGTTAGAACACGATTATCAACTCGGTTTACAGGCAGGTTATCGATTCGTCGAGACCTTCGCCCGATGCAGTGAGCAGCGCTTGTTCAGTGTTTAGGGGGCAGGCGAGTTAAGCTAGAAAAGATGTAAAGTCGGCCAGTAAACAGGCTCAGATAATAAACAACCAATAGGGAACATCACTCCCTATTGGCGTTCTTTGGCTAGGCTTTCAAGATACGCATGCAGTTGGTCGAGCCCACCACATCCATCACGTCACCGAGCGTGATCAACACTAAGTCCCCCTCATCCAGCAACCCTTTCTCTTTGAGCGTATTGACCGCGGCTTGAGCGGTGTTAAAGCCTGTGTCGCCTTTGTAGTCAAAGAAAATCGGGAACACGCCACGGTAAAGGGCGCTGCGATTTAGCGTATCTTCGTTGCGAGAGAGAGCAAAGATGGGCAGCCCTGAGCTTGGACGAGACATCATCAGTGCGGTGCGGCCAGATTCAGTCAGGGTAATGATGCCTTTAACGCCTTTGGTATGATTGGCGGCGAACATGGTGCTCATCGCGACCGCTTCTTCGGCGGATTCAAATTCTGAATCGACTTGGAATTGACTGCGATTGATGGAGGCCACACGCTCGGCACCCAAACAGACTTCGGCCATCGAAATCACGGTCTCAAGAGGGTATTTACCCGCTGCGGTTTCACCCGAGAGCATCACCGCATCGGTGCCATCCAGTACTGCGTTGGCCACATCCATGACTTCCGCTCGAGTGGGCATCGGGTTTTCCATCATGGATTCCATCATCTGTGTTGCGGTGATCACGGTGCGGTTCAGGCTACGTGCGCGGCGAATCAGTTGTTTTTGTACGCCGACCAGCTCAGGGTCACCGATCTCCACGCCTAAATCGCCCCGAGCGACCATGACGGCATCGGAAGCGAGAATGATGTCATCGATGTTCTCAAGGCTCTCCACCGTTTCAGCGCGCTCAACTTTTGCGACCAATTTGGCGTTGAGCCCGGCATCTTTTGCGAGGTGTCTGGCGTACTTCATGTCTTCGCCGTTGCGTGGGAACGACACCGCGAGGTAATCGACATTGATTTCTGCCGCAAGCAGAATGTCCCGTTTGTCTTTTTCGGTTAAGGCGGCGGCCGACAAGCCGCCCCCTTTTTTGTTAATGCCTTTGTTGTTCGAGAGCGCGCCGCCGATGGTTACTTCGGTGCGCACCTGCTGGCCGGATACGCCAATCACTTTCAGTTGCACTCGGCCATCATCAAGAAGCAGGATATCGCCGGTGGTGACGTCTTCTGGCAGTGCTTTGTAATCCAAACCGACGGCGTTCTTGTCACCTTCACCTGCAGGTAGGTCGCCATCAAGAATAAAAATGTCGCCCACGTTGAGGTGCACTTTGCCCTCTTTGAAGGTTGAGACGCGAATCTTGGGGCCCTGTAAGTCACCCAAAATGGCGACATGCGTGCCTAATTTAGCGGCGATATTGCGGACTTTGGTGGCGCGATCTCGATGATCTTGAGCCGTCCCGTGCGAGAAGTTCATTCTCACCACGTTGACCCCCGCTTGCAAAATGGCGTCTAAGATACCGGGTTGGTCGGTTGAAGGTCCGAGGGTTGAGACGATTTTTGTTCTTCTCTGGATGATGGTCATTGAACTCTCCTTGCAAGGCGTTATTCGCCAGACTCGCTTTCTCCAAGCGCTCGATGATGTCTGTGGTCGATAAATTAAGTGTTTGAGAAATTAAGTCCCTGATAACTTAAATGCTCGATGAGATAAGTTCCCTATGAGATAAGTATATACGCTGTTTCAAACTTGAGGATGGAGACATATTTATTAATGCAAAAAAATAACACTAAGGGGGCAGGAATCGTTTTGTGATTTGACTCGGGACACAAACAAAACGCTTTATACGTGATGCTGGTCACGGCGATTCATCAAAGCTCTTCACAATTAGTTCGCAAAGTAAAAAAATTACCAGGTTACTGATATTTGGAGCACTCTATGTACATGGCTCAACCTGGCCATATTGATCATATCAAGCAGGTCAACGCTGGCCGTGTCTACAAACTGATCGATCAGTTCGGCCCTATTTCTCGCATCGACTTATCCAAGTTGAGCGAGTTAGCACCAGCGAGTATCACCAAGATTACTCGTGAGCTGATAGAGGCGCACCTTATTCATGAAACCACAGTGCAAGAAGCCACCAGTCGTGGTCGACCTGCGGTGGGACTTCAAGTCAATAACGAAGGCTGGCAATTTCTCTCGATGCGTCTTGGTCGCGGTTATCTGACCATTGCACTGCATGAGCTGGGTGGTGATGTCCTCATCGATACCAAAATCGATATTCACGAGACAGACCAAGATGACGTGCTCGCGCGACTTTTACATGAAATTGACGAGTTCTTCCAAACCTACGCCGATCAGCTTGATCGCGTCACCAGTATTGCCATCACGTTGCCGGGCTTAGTGAACTCTGAGCAAGGCGTCGTGCTGCAAATGCCGCACTATCACGTCGAAAATCTAGCCCTAGGCCCAGAGATCTTTAAAGCCACGGGTTTGCCTGTGTTTATTGCTAACGATACCCGAGCTTGGGCGCTGGCAGAAAAACTGTTTGGTCACTCACAAGAGAACGACAACTCGGTACTGATCTCGATTCACCACGGCCTCGGGGCTGGGATCGTTTTGGATGGCCGTGTTTTGCAAGGGCGTCACGGAAACATTGGTGAGCTTGGCCACATTCAAATCGACAAAAACGGTAAGCAGTGTCACTGCGGCAACCGTGGTTGTTTAGAGACCGTTGCCAGTTCACAAGCGATTCGTGATGAGGTGACCGAGCGTATCGCCAATGGTGAAGAGTCATCGCTCTCATCGATTGAAGAAGTGTCGGTTGAAGACATTTGTGAAGCGGCGGCGAACGGTGATCCACTGGCGGTGGATGTCATCCAAAAGTTGGGGCGCTACCTCGGCTCTGCGATTGCGATGGTGATCAATTTGTTCAACCCTGAGAAGGTGTTGATTGGCGGCGCCATTAACCAAGCCAAAACCATTTTGTACCCTGAAATCCAAACCTGCATTGAAGAGCAGAGTTTGCCTGTCTATCATCAAGATCTGGAACTGGTGGAATCGCGCTTCTACAAACAAGCGACCATGCCGGGCGCGGCGCTAATCAAACAGGCGCTATACGATGGCCTGCTGTTGATGAAAGTCATTGAGGGTTAACGCACGTCATCTCATAGCCAAGCTTTATCTTTTCCACTTTCCCATATAATCTTGAAAAGGGACGGGGTGAATTCCCTAGTTAATTTGTCTTAATACATTGGTTGAGAAGTAGTATGTCTGGAGTATTAAATACCGTAGATCAGCGCACAAACTTGGTGGGTGAGAACCGACTTGAGTTGTTGCTGTTTAGCCTCAACAGTCGTCAAATCTTCGCGATCAATGTGTTTAAAGTGCGTGAAGTGATCAAAGTGCCGCCATTGACCAAAATGCCCGGCTCTCATTACAACATCACGGGTGTCGCATCACTGCGTGGTGTCTCTGTGCCCGTGATTGATCTGCGCGCTGCCATTGGCTTCCCGCCTTCTCGTCTTGAAAATCAAGAAGAAAATCTCATCATCACCGAATACAACCGTACTGTGCAGGGCTTCCTAGTAGGTCAAGTGCGCAATATTGTTAACACCGCATGGAGTGAAATTCAGCCGCCACCGAAAACGGCAGGACGTGCGAACTACCTGACAGCCATTACACATGTGCAAGAAGACAGCCAGCAGAAGATTGTCGAAATCATCGATGTAGAAAAAGTGCTGGCTGAGATCATTGACTACGACGTCTCCATTTCCGAAGGCGTACTGGATGAAGAGTTGTCGACACAAATGGTCGGACGCAACGTCTTGATTGTTGATGACTCCTCGACGGCGCGCGCTCAGGTGAGAGGAACCTTGTCGCAATTGGGCCTTAATATCATTGAGTGCCGCGATGGTCTTGAAGCATTAAGATTGCTTAAGTCTTGGGCGGATGAAGGCAAGAATGTGGTTGAAGACTTGTTGCTGATGATCACCGATGCCGAAATGCCAGAAATGGACGGCTACAAACTCACCTATGAAATCCGTAACGATCCACGTATGAAAGATCTCTACGTGACCTTGAACACCTCGCTCAGTGGCAGTTTTAACGAAGCCATGGTGAAAAAAGTGGGCTGCGATCGCTTTATCTCCAAGTTCCAACCGGATTTGCTGGTGGAAGTGGCGCAAGACCGTCTGCGCGATGTACTGAGCAAGTAAGGCTGACATGTTGTTATGACCTTTGGGTTTGAGTCTACCCGCTCATCCGTTTAATGAAAGTCTCGCGAACTGCTGTTTAAGTCTGCCAGTTGCTCGGTCATATCCTCTAAGCGCCCAGCGATGACATGTGTGACGTCGCCTTCGCGTTCTAAAATCCCTTTGACTTTGAGTATCTTGGCGGTCAGGTAAGCATTTTTTTGCGCTCTGGCGGTCGCTTGCCACACCACAACATTGATATTGCCGGTATCGTCTTCCAGGGTAAAAAAAGTCACCCCAGCGGCGGTTCCCGGGGATTGTCTGCCCGTCACCACACCCACCACGGTGACTAAGGACTGATGCGGCTTTTGCACCAGTTGATTCATCCGCGTAAAACGGCCTAATCGCTGAGCGTTATCCAGCAGTGTGATGGGGTGACTGTGCAGCGATAGCCCAGTGGCGGCGTAATCTTCAAGTAAGGTTTGTACATCGCTTGGGGCAGGCACCGGCGCGGCTTGCTCATCATTGAGGTGGCGAAACAGTGGCAAGTCATTGAGTGAGTCCATCATCGCCCAGCGGGTATGGTAGCGGTTGTTGGCAATGGTGTGCATGACGTTGGCTGAGGCCAGTGCTTCGAGCTCTTTCTGGTTTAAGCCAATGTGTTTGAGTTGGCTTGGGTGGTGAAAGGGTCCGTTATGGCGCGCTTTGAGTACCTGCTTAGCGCTGGTTTGACTGAAGCCTTTGATGAGACGAAAGCCCAACCTTAGGGCAAATCCGTGTTCATCGCGTACGACCTGATGGTCATACTCAGAGTGGTTGATACAGATAGGTAATACGCGCAGTTGGTGGCGACGCGCATCTTGGATCAATTGAGAAGGGCTGTAAAAGCCCATCGGCAAGCTATTGAGCAGCGCCGTATAAAACGCGTAAGGGTAATGGCACTTTAGCCATGCCGAGCAGTAAGCGAGCACAGCAAAGGAGGCGGAGTGGCTCTCAGGAAAACCGTATTCGCCAAAGCCTAAGATCTGGTCAAATAATCGCTCGGCAAACGCTTGTTCATAGCCGCGCGCTAACATGCCCTCAATCAGCTTGGTGCGAAACTTCACCAAATCGCCATTTTTCTTCCATGCCGCCATTGCGCGTCGCAACTGATCGGCTTCCCCGCCACTAAAGCCGGCGGCCACCATCGCCAGTTTGATCACTTGCTCTTGGAAAATCGGCACCCCCATAGTGCGTGACAGCACCTCTTCCACCTCTTTTGAAGGGTAGGTGACGGGCTCTAAGCCATCGCGGCGCTTGAGAAAGGGATGAACCATATCCCCTTGAATTGGCCCTGGGCGCACAATGGCAATCTGTATCACCAGATCATAGTAGTTAGCGGGTTTGAGGCGCGGTAGCATGCTCATCTGCGCGCGTGATTCAATCTGAAACACGCCCACGGTGTCGGCTTTTTGAATCATTCGATAGACCTTGGGGTCATCGCCAAGGCGGGTAATGTCGGCAATCGATAAGTTGCGTCCGTGCCAGCGCTCAATCAAGGCAAAACATTTGCGAATGGCGCTGAGCATGCCCAGTGCCAGCACATCGACTTTGAGCAGTTTGAGGCTTTCTAAGTCATCTTTATCCCACTGGATCACGGTGCGATCGGCCATGGCGGCATTTTCGATCGGCACCAGTTCATAGAGTGGACCTGCGGAGATGACAAACCCGCCCACATGCTGTGATAAGTGACGTGGAAAGCCTAAGATCTCATTGACCAAATCGATAAACTGCCGGCCTTTGAGTGAGCCCGGTTGTAGACCTAACTGTACGATCTGAGCTTGCCAACCTTGGGTGCGGTCACGGCGGTTGACGTTGTGAATGAAGTGGTCAAGTTGGCTCTCTTCAATGCCAAGCGCTTTACCGACATCACGCACCGCACTTTTAAAACGATAGGAGATCACCGTTGCGGCGAGCGCTGCGCGTTCACGTCCGTATTTTTGATAGAGGTATTGAATGACCTCTTCGCGTCGCTCGTGCTCAAAATCGACATCAATATCGGGCGGCTCATCGCGCTCTTTACTGATGAAACGCTCAAACAGCACTGAGATTTGTCTTGGGTCAACGGCGGTGATTTCTAAGCAGTAGCAGACGACGGAGTTGGCCGCTGAACCTCGCCCTTGGTAGAGGATTTTCTGGCGTTTGGCAAACATCACCATGTCATGAATGGTGAGAAAGTAAAACGGATAATCGAGTGCTTCAATGAGCGCTAGCTCTTTTTGAATGGTGTGTTCAATCTCTTCAGGAACACCGTCTGGAAAGCGTGCTATTTTGCCTTTTTCTACTAATGCGGTTAGGTAACTCATCGGGGTGTGGCCGTCAGGAATCAGCTCGCTAGGGTATTCGTATTTGAGCTCACTGAGGCAGAAATGGCAGCGCTTAGCAATCCGAACACTCTCCGCTAGCCATTCGGCTTTAAACAGTTTGTTGAGCTTATCTTGGCTGCGCAGGCTGCGCTCTGTGTTGGCGAGCAAATGCGCAGAGACCTGTTCAACACTTTGACCAAGACGAATCGCGGTGAGGACATGTTGCAAAGGCAGGCGTGTTGCGCTGTGCATCAATACGCCGCCGCACGCCGTAATGGGCAGATGAAGCGATTCGGCGAGCTGCTCACAATGGGCTAAGTAGGCGTGATCGTCTTCTTTAAGATGGCGCTGAACACCAATCCACAAGCGATCAGCATGATGTTGATGGAGCCAGCGTCCCCAGCGGCTATCTTCGCTGTGGTGGGTGGGGAGCCAAAGCACAAAACAGTGGCGAACGGACATCAGATCCCACTCTGATAGTTGATATTGCCCTTTCTCTGAGCGCCGACGCGCATTGGTAATAATCCGGCACAGCTCGGCGTACGCTTCACGGCTAGGGCAGAGTAACACCACGTGGCAATGGGGGTTCAACCAAAATACGCTACCGACAATCAAATGAATCCCGAGTTGGTGCTGCTTAACGGCACTGTAGGCGCGCACCACGCCCGCGACGGAGCACTCATCGGTAATGGCCAGTGAGTGATAGCGAAGAAAATCCGCCTGCAAGATCAGCTCCTCTGCGTGAGAAGCGCCGGTCAGAAACGAGAAATTGGTTTGGCAGTAAAGCTCAGCGTACGACATGCTTTTCTCTTGGGTTCAGTGCTAACAAAATAGGCCATGCAAAAACCACTGCCGCTGCGGGGTGCGATAGACCCACAACCAGCGCCCAACCTCACTGCGAGCGATGAAGTAATCCCGAGTGATGCTGTCACCATCCCACCATCCGGTTGCAATGCGTTCGGGTCCTTGAATCAAGGTGACGTTCTCTTCCAGTGGCTGAGCGTTGTCGAGTAACACCAAAGGGCGAAACTTCGGCGTAGCCAGAGAGGTCGGAACGGGACGCTCTGGCTCGCGCAGCGCCAGTGATTTTTCCGGTCTAGGATCGGCGGTGAGGGCGATTTTACGTACCTGCTGCGTGCCCAACTTGGCTTGCAGTAGGCTGATGAGCTCCAACTCGCTCTGTTGGCCCTGCTTTTTGCCAAACAGGTTGGGGCTGGTGGATTCTAATTCGCCGCCGCGTACTAACTTGAGTGTCAGTCCTTGTACTGGCGCGTCGAGTTTCATCGACTCTAACGTCAGCTGGCACAGCGTCATCCAGCGCGTGGCCAGATAATCACCACTGGCGGAGGTAAAGTGAATCTGCGCCTCTTGTCTTTCCCGTTGATGCAGTGTGAGTGTGAGCTCATAGGCCACTTGATTGCGCAGCATAAGAAAGGTTTCCAGTTGATTGAGCAGGCGCTGCAAAGGGCGAGTGAGCCACGCAATGGTCTCAATCTCAAACAGCAGTTCCAGATAGCGCTGGAAGGACTCGGGCGGATGGTAGAAATCCACGGGATGCTTAAATTGACCCATCAAGCGCCCCACATAGTTGACCAAATCAATATCAAAGCGGCGGGCAATATCTTGCATTGGCAACGCCAGCAACTGTTCGAGTGTGGTTATCCCGACGCGCGCGAGTTTATCCACTTGCGAGGGGGCGAGTTCGGTCGCGTGCAGAGCAAACGGTAAAAGGGCTTGATGGAGTCTCTCTTGACGCTCTTCAATCATGTCTGTACCCGATTTGGCCAATAGCATGGCACAGAGCGGAGAAAACCCCGTGGCATAATGATAGTGAAGGCACATCGGCGCGTTGCTATCGCTCTCTTCTGTCTCTTTGCCATCCAACGACCAGCGCGTGAGGTGCTGACTGAGCTGCTGCCAATACTTATCCAACCCCTCGTATAAGGTCAGCATATCGGTGACTTTAAGTAGCAAGCCATTGGGGGGGTAGAGCGCAATGTCAGAGGTGACGAAATAGAGCCACTGCGCCAGTTCCAGTAACAGCTTATGCTCGACATCGGCATCATAAGGGTGCACTTGCAGAGTCGGGCAAAGTGCACTGGCGCTGCCCAGCCCCATGCCGGGTTGGATCCCTTGAGCATGAGCCGCTGCATTTAATTGCACAACCCGAAAGCGCTGAGGATCGACAATCACCAGCGGATCACCTTGCGGCGTGTGAAACAGCGCGTCCAGTTGCAAGGACGGAAAATGGAGATACAACCAGAGCGTCATCGTTAGCCTTGCTGCCTCAGTGGAAAGGGGAGAACGTCAGCGCTTGATGGCGAGCGAGCGTGCGTCAGTGCTGGCCAAGTGCGGCTCATATCCAGGACAAAACTGGCGTGTGGCCATCCGCCGCGGCGTTTGGTGATAGTGACCTCTAAGCCCAAAGGGTGCGGGCGCAGGGCAAGGCTTAAGCTCACCGGCAGTGATGCCTGGCTGTGCTGCTCGGATTTGAACAAAAAAGACAAACTATCACCGCGTTCACTGGCGACTTGCAAACGCCGAGCTTGGTGCACTTCTAACTGGCTCGACCATAACAGCACATTGCTGCAAGCGCCGCTTTTTAAACATTGTTCAGCGGCCCACAGCGCCTCTTTGTGCTCGCGTGGGTAGAGGAGCAAAATCTTATTCATATCGAACCCTTCGCGGATGAGCTGCTCGGCGCATAGATACCCCGGCGGCTGAATAAAGACCGACAACCGCTCTTGAGTGGTGTTTCTTAGATGGGGAAGCAACAGGCGCAGCTCACCAATCGCAGCGGGCGAGCTCAGCTCCACCACACCTTGCTTCGGGAAGCCGCCGCTGAGCTTTTGATCAAGCAGATCATAGCCAGTGGTGTAGTGGTCTTGTTCTGCTAAGGTTTGATTACCCTGCCAAAGCCATTGTTTTTGCTTAAGATGTTCGATCAGTTCATACATAATTATTTACCTGTATATATATACAGTATAATTGTTTATCAACGATCGACAAGATCCTTGTGGTGTGAGTGAATAAAAAAACGCCTCACACAGAGTGCGAGGCGTTGAGAAGTCGGCGTTTATTGGTGATTATTTTTTCGG
Source organism: Vibrio sp. R15-SG3-ISO1A (assembly GCF_059833955.1). NCBI lineage: Bacteria > Pseudomonadati > Pseudomonadota > Gammaproteobacteria > Vibrionales > Vibrionaceae > Vibrio > Vibrio sp. R15-SG3-ISO1A. The sequence goes on along the minus strand of NZ_JCBDGH010000088.1, from coordinate 55,962 downwards.
TTGCGCGTCAATACACTGCCCGTTGACGGCGCGACCTTCTGGTGCCATCAAGTAGAGATACAGGGGCATCAGATCGAGCGGTGTTTTGAGCAAATCGGCATCTTCCGCTGGGTAGGCTTTTGCGCGCATGCCTGTGCGGGTCGCGCCTGGGTTGATGGCATTAACACGAATAGTCGAGTCACTGAGCTCATCCGCCAACACTTGCATCATGCCTTCGGTTGCAAATTTGGACATCGCATACGTGCCCCAGAACGCGCGGCCACTGTGACCCACGGTGGATGAGGTAAAGACAATGCGCGCATCGTCGGATTGACGCAGCAAAGGCAGCAGGGCCTGTGTCATCAAAAAGGGCGCTTTGACGTTGACTTGCATCACGTCGTCATAGGTATCCTCACCGATTTGATCAAACGGACTGATCACGCCAAGCAAACTGGCGTTGTGCAGCACACCATCAAGACGTCCAAACTGGCTCTCAATCGTATCGGCCATATCCAGATAGTTTTGCTTGCTGGCGCCTTTCATATCTAGGGGAATAATCGCTGGCTGAGGGTAGCCAGCGGCTTCGATTTCGTCGTAGGTGGCTTCGAGTTTTTTGACGGTGCGGCCAAGGAGAATCACCGTTGCGCCATGCTCTGCATAAGAGAGCGCCGCTTGTTTACCAATACCGGCTCCCGCGCCAGTAACCAGAATAACCTTACCTTTCAGGGCATCTGAAGAGACAGCATAATCCACGATGTGCATCCTTATTGTAATCTTCTGCTTTAAGTCTTCGTGACAAGGTGGTTACAATACACCAATTCGCCTAGGAGAGGATATTCACATTGGAATTTTTGTTGGAGTACGGGCTGTTTTTAGCCAAGATTGTGACTGTTGTGGTCGCGATTATTGCGATTTTAGTGATAGCCAAAGCCGCGGGTGGTAAGAGTGGCAGTGCGAAAGGTGAACTGGAGGTGACCAACCTCAGTGAACAGCATAAACACACTGTCGATACCCTCGAACATCATCTGCATGATGACGCGTTTTTGAAGGCGCGCGACAAGGCGGAGAAGAAGAGCCAGAAAGAAGAGACCAAAGCGCGCGAGAAAGCCATTAAGCAGGCCAGTAAAGCGGGTGAGTTAGACAGCCAGCGCGAGCCGCATCTTTTTGTGTTGGATTTTAAGGGCAGCATTGATGCGAAAGAGGTGGCTTCGCTACGTGAAGAGGTGACCGCCATTCTTGCCGTGGCCCGGGAGGGAGACGAAGTGCTGCTGCGTCTTGAATCGGGTGGTGGCATGGTGCACGGTTATGGCTTGGCCTCTTCGCAATTGGATCGCATCAAGCACGCGGGCATTCCACTGACCATCGCGGTCGACAAAGTGGCGGCCAGCGGCGGTTATATGATGGCGTGCATTGCGGACAAAATTGTCTCGGCACCGTTTGCGATTGTCGGCTCTATTGGCGTGATTGCCCAGTTGCCAAATTTCAACAAGCTGCTAAAAAAGCATGACATCGACTATGAGCAGCTGACTGCTGGTGAGTACAAACGCACCCTCACCATGTTTGGTGAAAACACCGACAAAGCGCGTGAAAAATTCAAACAAGAGCTTGAAGAGACGCACGATCTCTTTAAAGACTTCATCCGTGAACATCGTCCAGAGTTAGCGTTGGAGAAAGTCGCCACCGGTGAACACTGGTTCGGCACACAAGCGCACAAACTGGGCTTGGTGGATGAAATCAACACTTCCGATGACCTTATCGCCACAGCTTGCAAGGAAAAGACCGTGTTGGCGATCCATTACACACAAAAGAAAAAGCTGTCATCCAAGCTGGCCAGCATTGCCGGAGAAGCCGCCGATAACGTGCTCATGAAGCTGATGGATCGCGGACAAAGACCGATTGTGTGATAAAGATAGATGCTTTGGTAACACGACGTCTAAAGCCTAACTCCCAAAAGCCCACTTCGGTGGGCTTTTTGCTGTTTGGTATTGGTACGGAGCCAATGTGTAGCTCGTTACTGTATGAGGAATAACCGATATTCCTCATAAAATATGCACTTCGCTACACTCGCACGAGCATGCTTATTTGTCTCCGAGGAATTATGAAATTTCGTACCAAACTGATCGTAGCAGGATCAGCGATATGTTTAGTGTCGTTGAGTCTATTATCGACCCTTAACTACCGTGCATTGAGTAAAGAAGTGGAGAGTTCTATCTCAACAATGATTGACCTCTCGATGAAACAGGTAGCTGATAATTTGTCGGAAACCATGAAGGCTAAATATGACTTTGCTGATTACCTATCGGAGTTGACGGCGAACGCACCTCAAGAGAGTGTTCATACTATTTTCAATCAATCGGCACTGAATCATGTCTTTGTTACCGCCGGAGTCGGATATGAAGATGATGGCCGAATTGTGCACAATGATGCTAGTTGGACGCCACCGAGTGACTGGGATTCTCGCACTCGCCCTTGGTATGTGGACGCAAAGCGCGTGGGTCAACGAGTGGTGACAGAGCCGTATGTGGATGAAGGCACAGACGCAGTACTGATCTCTGTGTCACAACCGATTTACCAGAGTGGTCAGCTTGAGGCAGTGAGCTTTTTTGATGTTGACCTTTCTGTGTTGTCAGCCACTGTCAATGAGGCTGACGTGCCACACAGCACGCTATTCATTGTTCATGAAAATGGCACCATCATTGGTCACCCAAACGCGCAATTTAATGGTCAGCCTCTGACTCGTTTCATTGCAAATGGTGCGATTAGCAATGATGTTAAGATCTTGCCTGTAAATGGGCGAGATTACTATGTCACCTACCAGCCAGTGCCTGATACGCGCTGGTTTGTGGGTATCTTAGTCGATTTTGAGCAGACACATCTTCCTTTGCAGAACATGAGAACAAGCTCGATGATCATTGCCACTCTCTTGATGTTCCTCAGTTTAGCGGTTTTCTTGGCGATCATCGCTTGGCTAACCCGCCCATTGCGTCAACTGAGTGCAGCGATGGACAACGTTGCAAGTGGCGATGGTGACTTGACCAAGCGTCTTGATACCAATACCGATGAAGAATTTAGCCAGCTGGCGAAAAGCTTCAACAACTTTGTTGCGACGATTCAAGCGCTGATTAAAGACAGCCAACGCACAGCGCACGATGTCACTCATGTGGCGGAGTCGACCAATATCGCGGCGAACGATTCACGAATGCTGCTGGACACTCAAGTACAAGAAGTGGAGCAGTTGGCGACTGCGATGAATGAGATGTCGACGACCTGTGCATTGGTGGCAGAGAACGCACAGAGCGCGGCGCACGCTGCGCAATCGGCGGATCACGCTGCAGAAGAGGGCACCAGCATTGTCTCGCTGACGTCTGATTCTATCCAAACGCTGGCTCAGCAGATGGAGCGCGCGTCGAAAAGTGTCCGTGAACTGGAAGCCTCAACCGACAGCATTGAATCTATCGTCAGCGTGATAAATGGCATTGCTGACCAAACCAACCTGCTTGCATTGAACGCAGCGATTGAAGCGGCGCGTGCGGGCGATTCAGGACGCGGTTTTGCGGTAGTGGCGGATGAGGTTCGCACCTTAGCACAGCGCACAACGGAATCGACTACCGAAATTCGCGCTATGATTGAGCGCTTACAAGCGGGCGCGAACACAACGGCCTCGGCGATGACTCAGAGCTACGATCTGGCGATGGAGACGGTAGAGCACGCGCACAGTGCCAATGAATCACTGCATCGCATTAAAGATGCGGTGTCGCAAATCACCGAAATGAACATCCAAATTGCCTCCGCGGCGGAAGAGCAAAGCTTGGTGGCTGAAGAGATCAACGGCAACACGGTGAACATCAAAGATCTGTCGAGCCAAGTAGCAGAGCGCACGTTGGAAACGTCCAACTTAGTCGAGCAACAGACGCGCCTTGTAGAAGAGCAATCATCAGCACTCAACAAGTTTATTGTCTAATCGAAATGGCCCCAGCTTAATGTTGGGGCTTTTTTTGAGCAGTGAGCGTGCGTTAACTGGCTTTTAAAGTGCGCACGAAGGGCACACCATCGTTATCATGGTGAACCGTGGCATCCACGTTGTAGATGGACTTTACCAGCTCTGTGGTCAAAATCGTATTGGGCGCGCCGCTGGCGACCAATTGCCCCTGCTTGATGACCAGAAGATGGTCGGCGTATTGCGCCGCCAAATTAAGATCGTGCAGCACCATAATGCTGACAAACTGCTGCTCGCGTGTCTGTTTCACTAAGTGATCAAGCAAGACATGCTGGTGGTGAAGATCCAATGCGCTAACGGGCTCATCAAGTAACATGATCTGCGGGTTGCGCATGATAGCTTGGGCGAACAAAATCATCTGCCGTTGACCGCCACTGAGTGAGCTAACGTTACGATTCGCCAAATGGGCCATGCCAATACTGTTGAGAATGTGCAGCCCTTGCTTGAGTAAATCATCATCAATGCGCAAGCTCAAACTATCGAGCCTGCCCATCAGTACCACTTCTATCACACTCAAACTCACTTCAAGGTGAATGTCTTGCGGCATGTAGCCAAAGCGAGCACGCCAGCGAGCGAGAGCTTTCGGGTTGAGCGTGGTCTCTTGATGACGAATGGCACCTTGAGAGAGGTCAATATCGCCAAATAGCGCTTTCAAGAGTGTGCTCTTTCCGGCGCCGTTGGGACCCAGTACCGCAGTGACTTGGCCGGGATTGAGCTCAAAGCTGATGTTATCCGCCAGCGTGAGATTATCGATATGAATGTGAATATGATCCGCAACCAGCACCATTAACCTCGCTTCGCCAAGATAAGCCAGAAGAAGAAAGGCACGCCAATAATGGCGGTGACTATGCCAATGGGAAATAGCGCGCCTGGCACGATGATTTTAGATAGCACAGAGGCGCCTGAGAGCAAAAATGCCCCAACCAAAAACGACATCGGCAAGAAGAATCGCTGATCTTCACCCACCATGGATTTCGCCATATTGGGGGCGACAATGCCAACAAAACCGATGATCCCAACAAAACTGGTCACGGTTGCGGTGATCACCGCGACGATAAACAGAGTTTTTAATCGCAGCCGTTTGATGTTAACGCCAACGCTTTTTGCCCGCTCTTCCCCAAGGCGCAGCGCGGTGAGTTGCCACGCATCTTTCATCAGCAACACGCCGCCCAATAAGACCACCGCCGCAGTAATGGCTAGGTTATTCCACGTTGCTTTCGACAGGCTACCAAAGAGCCAAAATAGAATTTGCTGACTGAGTTCAGGGGAGGAGACAAACTGCACCAACGAGAGCAGCGATTGAAACAAAAACAGCAGCGCAATGCCGGCAAGAATCAGCTGGCCAGAGCTAATATGACGCACCGATGCGAGAGAGAACAAAAAGCACGCCGACAGCATACAACACAAAAACGCGCCAAGTGGCACCGCATAGTTGCTGCTGATCCCCCAAGATCCCATGTACAGAGTGATGGCCGCGCCAAAACCAGCGGCGGCGGCCATGCCTAAGGTGTAGGGGCTTGCCATGGTGTTGTTCAGTAGCGTCTGCATTTCTGCACCGCCAACGCCAAGTGCGCCGCCAACGACGATCGCCATCAAAGCGATGGGCAAGCGCAGGTTGGTGACAATGATTTGCGTGGATGCATCGACTTGATACGGCAAGCCAATCCATTCCAATAATGAGTAGAGGACTTTGGATGCATTGAGCATCGAAGGCCCGGTCATGATGTCAAAAACAAACGTCATCACAATCAGACAAGCAAAGGCGATAATGACGCCTACGCGTTGCTTCTCATTGCGGCGCTGCTGCTTGATTAACTGTTCTAAGGCGACAGATTCCACGTCATCTTACCTGTACAAAAGGGCGTATTCGCATAAATAAAGGTGGTGATATTATCATTAATGATAGTTAGTTGCATTATCATTAATAAAGGGATTAATATGTCGCAAAACAACAAGGAATTGACCCAATGATTAAACAGTTAATGATGTTTGCCGCACTCTGTTTTAGCGGTTTCACTTTTGCCCAAACCACCACAGTAACTGACGTTCTAGGACGTGAGGTGACCTTTGATGCGCCGGCGCAACGAGCCGTCGTAGGATTTTACCCTGAAGATTATATGGCAATAGGCACGGAAGCGGCGTATGACCATGTGGTTGGCATGTCTAAATACATTTGGCAAGCACGTTCGGCGAGCTGGGCGGAGTATCTCAAGCACCGCCCCTCTCTTGATGAGATCCCCGAAATCGGACGTGTAGACACCAACACCTTCTCGGTAGAAAAAGTGATCGGCTTGAACCCAGACGTCGTGCTACTGGCGGATTGGCAGTTTAAGGCACTTGAATCGGATGTTGAGCGTATGCAAAGTGCTGGAATCGCGGTGGTCGTCGTGGATTACAACGCTCAAACGGTGGAGCGCCATGTGCAAAGCACTAAGCTGATTGGTGTCATCACTGGTCAGAAAGCGCGCGCACAAACCATTGCTGATGAGTACCAGAAAAACGTCGAGATGATCAGCGATCGTCTAGCGAAAGCCAACCTGCCTAAGCCGCGTGTCTACGCCGAATATGGTGCGGCGGGCGTGAGTGAAACTGGCTACACCTTTGGCAAAAACATGTGGGGTGCGATTGCGACCATGGCGGGCGGTGACAATATCTCCGCTCCCTACGTCGAGTGGTGGGGCAAACTCAACCCAGAGCAAATCCTCGCTGCGAATCCAGAAGTGATTGTGATGACAGGCTATGAATCAGGCAGCGCCGATGACTCTATGGTCATGGGGCAAGGTGTGGATGAAGCGCTAGCGAAGCAGCGTTTAGCCGGATTTCAGCAGCGCGTCGGTTGGTCAACCCTATCTGCGGTGCAAAACCAGCGTATGTTTGCGGCGTATCACGGTGCATGTCGTACGATTCTTGATGGCGCGATGATTCAGTTCTACGCGAAAATTCTTTACCCATCCCTGTTTAGTGATTTAGACCCTGCTGGTCAATACCAGGCGTTTTATGAAAAATACCTGCCGATTAGCCCAACCGGCACCTTTATGACTGAGTTATAAGAGCTCAGCTGTTAGGCTGGTTACGCTCTTTTGGGCAAGTTGAATAAGCGTGCTGCCCTCAACGAAAGCCGAAGTGAACCGTATGTCGGGTCACTTCGGCTTTTCTGTCATTACTGATCCTAGAGAGCGTCAATTTTCTTCTTTTCTGACAGAGTCGATTTGTCTGGTATCTCCCGAACTCGTGTCATACTCTTCCTACAAAATTTAAAATTATCTATATTTAACAATTAGTTACAATCAAGATGCCAAACGTGCTCGTTTGACTTTGCTTCCTATATCCCTAGTCTTGCCGATCAGTAGATTAGGAAAGACTTATGATGCCACGTTTTCAAACACGATTTCACATGCCGCGCCTGCGCGTGATGGCGCTGTGCGCGCTCTGCCTGCTTGGTTTAGGTACAGGTGAGGTGAATGCGACCAAAACTGCGCCAGTAGCGCCGACCAGCGAGCCACAAAGGGCGACGTTGGTGTTTGGTATCGTGTCAAAAGAGGGAGCGATGGGTACCCACCGCGATGGCATCAATGCGTTTGATGCCATCAATCAAGACTATCTGGTCAACATCGCCAACGCGCTGAAGTTGAAGGTAGAACTGAAAGGCTACCCGACGGTGTCTGCACTGCTGGATGCGATTGAGCGTGATGAAGTGGTCGGGGCGGTGGGCTTTAGCCACACCGAGGAGCGAGCCAAGCGATTTATCTTCTCTAAACCTTTTTTCACTAGCAGTGTGGCGGTGTGGTACGCCGATCGTCACCTCGCCAAACATGCGCCTGAATCTCTTGCTTGGTCATGCATTCGCGGCACTTCCCATTGCGAACAGCTCAAATCGGCGGGCATTGATAACATTCACTATGCCCGCGATCTTGATGATGCCAAGCAAGCGATGGAGTTGGGATTGAGTGATGCGCTTATCTCCAGTTTCGTGGTCTTAAACACCTTTCTTGATGGCCATGACATCGTCAAAGGTACATTGGCGACGCCAGAGTGGGTCAAGAGCGAGAAAGTGCGCTTGATCACCACCGCCAAATATCAAAGCCTTGTCGATCGCGTCAATCAGGTGCTGAATTTAGAAGAGCAGGGAGATAACGTTCGCTCGATAGTCTCCGACAACCCTTATCACTCGGTTGAACTCAAACTGAACGATTTTCAGCGTACCCATAGCGCCGAACAGCCGATCACTTATAGCGCCGCGACCACCGCCTATCCGTTTCTGTTTCGTGGTGAAGACGGCAAGCTTGATGGCTTTTTGCATGATTTCTTCCAACTGCTTCGCTCGCGTACAGGGCTCGAGTTTACCCATGTAGAGCCTGATCATCTCGATGAAGGGAGCTTGTCAGGCTATAACGCCGATTTGGTTCCTGTGGCGTATACCGATGAAAAACCGATGGCGAAGTGGCAACTGACTGAGCCCTTTTTGTCACTCAACTATGTTGCCGTGACCCGTGAAGGTGACGTGCCTCAACATCACGGGCATGACATTGTCGGCGTTTTGACCAGCAGTGAGCACCAAGGATTTGTTCATCTTACCGGGTGGCGCGATCGCCAGATCAAACAATACGACACACTGAAAACGCTGATTGCAGATTTGAAATCTCAAGCGATTGATTTTGCTTATATCCCTAAAGATATCGCGCACGGTTTGGTGGTACGAAGCGATGTCGGCGGGCTCGAAATCAATGAACGTGAACCTCTAAAAGTGCACCTTGCGTTTGCGGTGAAAAACTCCCCGCAGTTGAAGCGATTGCTCGACAGTGTATTTAGCACCATTGACGTTAACGAGATGGCGAAGCTGATGCGAGGCTATCGCCAAATCAACTTCATCTACGGCTATGACGACAAGCAAGTGGTGCAGGTCGCTGGCGCAGTGCTGACACTGGTGTTGCTGGCGGCGCTACTGACCTACTTTATTATCTCTAACCTCAGGCTCAAAGTGGGCTTGGCTGAGGCGAGTGCAAATCAAGAAGAGAACGAAAAAGAGTGGTTGAAGACCATTATTTCAGAGCTCGACAGTTGGGTATTTATTCATGACAGCCGCAACCAGATGGTGCTGAGTAACTGCGAGCACGTTCAACGTGGCGATTGCAGCGGGTGCAGTGTGGCCAGTCGCAGCGCGCAGTCGCCTTTGGTCGATAATGCGCAAGAAGTGGAGCGGGTATTGGCGGGTGAGCGGATCGCGGATTATCACCAAACTCAAGATTGTCGTCTGTCGGTGGCGCACATTTTCCGCCAACGTAAAGTGATCACGTCTCCGAGCTCAAACAATCGCTTTGTGTTGACGGTGCTCAACGACATCACCGAGCACAAAGCGAAAGAAGCCGAGCTTCTCAAAGCGAAGCAACATGCGCAGGAAGCGGTCGTCTCTCGTGAGCGCTTTTTGGCAACCATGAGCCATGAGCTGCGCACTCCCATAGCGGCAGCGCAAGGGCTATTGGAGCTGATGCAAACCAAGCCGTTGCATGCTGACGTGTCTGAACTGGTGGAACAAGCCAAACAATCGACCCGTCACCTCAATCAGCTGGTGGATGAAGTGCTCGATTTTTCCAAATTGCATGCCAATCAGTTGCGTGTGAATCCGGTTGAGACCGACCTGCTTCAGGTGGTGGGGGAGACGGTTCGTTCCTTTGAAAGTGCAGCGCAGAGCAAAGGACTGGAGTATCGCGTGGCGTTTTTACCCTTTGCCCAGCGTTATGGCGTGATTGATGATGTGCGAGTGGTGCAAATCATCAACAACTTGATGTCTAACGCGATTAAGTTCACTCAGACGGGCTTCATTAAAATTGACGCATCCGCGACTGACCGGGCACTCAACGTGACGGTCTCTGATAGCGGCATCGGAATGACGCACGGCCAAATAGAAAAGATTTTTCAACCGTTTACCCAAGCCGACGATGGCGTGACGCGCCAATTTGGCGGCACCGGTTTAGGACTGAGCATTGTCGATAAGCTGGTGGCCTGCATGGGTGGGTCACTCAATGTTGAAAGCATCGTCAATGTTGGCAGTGTGTTTCGCTTACAGCTGCCACTCAAACGCAGTGCTCGCTTAGATCCGATATTGAGCGATGTGACCTACAACGAATCAGGTTTACCTGTAGAAATGACACAGTGGTTTCGCGCCTGGGGGCTGAAAGCCTGTGAGAGTAACGCGGATGTGATGATGCTTGAAAACCATCATCTTCAGATTCGAGGTTTGAGTGATGACGTAAATGAGATGCCGAGTCAGCACTATCGCTACCCTCATCTGGTGCTTAAAGCCTTGACGGAGCGCACGCGTCAGACATCGACCTCCACGTCAGCAGCTAAGGATGCGCCAGCAAGTCCCGCGCTGTGCGGACGTGTTTTGGTAGCGGAAGATAACCTCATCAATCAAAACATCATCGCGATGCAACTGGCTGAGCTGGGCGTTGACGCCAAGATAGTCGATAACGGTGAACAAGCGTTGGTTTATCTTGCTCAGCACCAGGATATCGATGTGCTGCTGACTGACTTTCATATGCCCATTATGGACGGTTTTGCCTTGACGCGTCACATTCGTCAAGACTCGACGCTGAGTGTGTTACCCGTGATTGGCCTCACCGCAGAAGATTCGCGAGTGGCGACGGAGCTTGCCAGCCAAAGCGGCTTGGACCATGTCCTTTGCAAGCCTTATTCAATGGCGCAATTACGCGCTCTGCTTGGCTTGTATCTGCCCGCAGAGGCGAACGAAACCCGCGCCATGCCTGCTTGGCTTGCTCAGTTAAGCGAAAGCGAACAAGCCGAATTTGCGGCGCTGTTTGTGCAGTCGATGAATCAAGATTTAAAGGTGCTGCGAGGCAGTGGTGACATGGACGTGCTCCGTAAGGCGATACACAGCATTAAAGGCGGCTTGGCAGCCGTTGGGCTCACGTCACTGGTGACTCAGTGTCAACACATAGAGCACTCTTCTGCTCACTCATTCTCTCAGGGAGTCGCGTCATTGATTGATAGTCTGACGCAAGAGGTAGCTGCGGTAGACCGCTGGAGAACCCAATCATGACACACACAGTGATGTTATTAGACGACCACCCCTTACAGCTAAAAATGCTGGACAGAGCGCTACGCCAACTCGGGGTGAGTGATATTCACAGTTTTACCTCGGTAGATGCGGCGATGGCGTCAGTGAGTGAACGGGATTACCAGTTGATCTTGTGTGATTTGAGCATGCCCGATCGAGATGGTATCGACATGCTTGAAGCGCTCAATGAGGTCGGTTTTGCTGGACATGTCGCCATTCTCAGTGGGCTAGATCAACCCGTACTCTCTACGGTGAAAGCCATGTGCCAAGGTTACAGTTTTGACCTCATTGCCCAGATCAGCAAGCCTTTTGTTGAGGCTGAATTAAGCGCTCTATTTTCCTACATCAAACCGGCCCAGCGCACATTCGTTCAACGCGCGCTAACGCTAACGGATGCGGAGTTTTTGCTCGCATTGGCTGCGGGGGACATTTGCAATTTTTATCAGCCTCAAGTGGATTTCAATACTGGTGAGGTAGTAGGCGTCGAGGCATTGGCGAGATGGCAACACCCAGAGCATGGCACGCTCTTTCCCGATACCTTTCTTCCTATGGTGGAGCGATGCCAGTTGTCGAACGAGCTGTTTGATACCGTATTACTCAACGCGCTTGTGGATATGCAGCAGGGTTTGCTGCCCGCCAAAGTCTCCGTGAACGCCGATCAAGCGAATCTGGAGAACCCCAATTTTGCCGATCATGTGCTGACGCTGTGTCGTCAGCACCGAGTGGATCCGCAGCGTCTGACGATAGAAATCACCGAAGAGTACTCGTACCAGAAAAATCGTGCGCTATACAAAAACTTAGCCAAGCTGCGCGTCAATCACATCAATGTCGCGATTGATGATTTTGGTACAGGCTACTCCTCGTTGGAGAACTTGTATGCCTTCCCATTTAACGAAATCAAGATAGACCGCACCTTTGTGCTTGGTCTTGAAAACGACACCAAAAAGCAGCGCATCGTGACGTTTATCAGCCAACTTGCGCAATCTTTCAACATTCATGTTGTAGCAGAAGGTGTGGAGACGAAGCAATCGTGGGATGTATTGCGCGGGTTGAGTGTGCATACCTGCCAAGGCTACTTGGTCAGTAAACCTGTTCCTTTGGCAGAGCTGCCGCTTTGCCAACCTAATTTAGTAGAGAGCTTATTATGAGTAAATGTCGCTGTTTAGTGTTTGATGACCATCCACTGGTGGGAGTGGCGATTCGCGCCACCATCTCAACCTTACCCTTTATTGACAGTGTCTCTGTGGCCAACAACGCCAAGAGCGCGCTCAATACTATTAAGTCAGGGGCAGTGGACTTACTTATCTTGGACATCAATCTCACCGATGTCGATGGATACGATTTCTACCGCCGTATTAAGTCTCATGGCTATCGCGGTAAGGTCTTGTTCTATTCGGCGGAAGAGAGCGCGTTGTTCAGCGAATTAGCGTTTAAAGCAGGCGCTGACGGTTATGTGTGTAAGTCGGAGCAGCAAGAGATCTTGCGTGATGCGGTAGAAGGGATCTTCAACGGCTATACCTTCTTCAAGTTCAAATCAACTCCGAGCCCTGAGCGCGAGAAAGTGGAGCTCTCCAATCGTGAAGCCGTCGTGATGAACCATTTATTGCGCGGAAAAACCAACAAGGAGATCGCGCATATTCTATCCATCAGCGACAAAACCGTGAGCACCTATAAGAAGCGTCTTTTAGACAAATATGGTGTGGGTAATTTAATGGAGCTCAACAAGGTCGCGGCATTATGATTAGCAAAAAAGTGAGTCGTGTCAGCGTGCTGACGAAGTCTTGCGCGTTGGCATTCATCGCCTATATCTTACTGTTTTTTGCCTACTCCTATGTGCAAGTCAGCACGAAAAAAAACGACTTCAAGCTGCTGACGGAAAGCATCGATACTCAAAAGCAGCGCCTGATTTACACCTCTTTGTTTGTGAATACGGTTTTTCATATTGATGAGGCGGTGTTGGAGGAGATGTACAACAATATCGGCCAATATGCCATTAAGACTTACGTTTACCCGCTGACCGGAGAGTCACACCAGCTGAATCGCGATGAGAAAGTGGTGTTGTCTTCGCTGATTTATGCCTTTGGCAATATGAATGCGTTTTTACTCGATGATCGCTCTGCGACTTACTACCAGTCGTTTCAAGGGCAGGGAAAGTTCATCTTTTTCAGCGATATGGGGCAAATTGACTTGGGTACACGCGCCATCCACGATCAGCGCTGCGAACGCTTTCGAACTTGTTCTCGATTTTCCACCGCAGAGGCGCTTTCGGATCGCTTAGTGGTATCAAAAATCTACCAGGATATGATCTCAGGCGAACCAACAATAACGCTGTCGAGCCCCGTGTTGCATCGTGGTGAAGTGATTGGCGATGTGAGCGTAGATATGTACGCCTTTGGTTCAAAATTTGGTGAAGACGCGACGTACAGCTCAGGCAGTGTAGGCGAGCTTAATTATGTGCAAATCAGTTACCCAGACTACCCGTTGGCAGAGCTGGGCTTTCGCTCGCACTACGTGATTGATAACAAATCGGTGCTCAGTTTCAATTATCCGGTCAGCAAATTGTTGCTCGATACGTTACCCGCCTTTTTCTTGCTTTGGTGTGTCTCACTACTTGGGGTGAATCACTATGCCAAACTGCGAGAGGCGAAAGCCAATATCGCCAAAGTGTACGAAGAGTCACACCGTGATGAGATGACAGGGCTGTATAACCGCAAGGTGTTCAATACTCGCAAGTTTATAGAAAAAACGCACAGTGAAACTCTGGCTATCTTGGCCGTGGATGGCGACAAACTCAAAACCATCAATGACGAATATGGACACCATACCGGCGATGAAGCGATTAAACACATTGCCAACGCGATGAAGCGTGTTTTCCGCGACTCCGACTATCTTGTTCGCTCGGGCGGTGATGAGTTTCTCGCCATTTTGCCAGGGTGTACTCCGCCTCGTGTGTTGGAGCTCAAAGAGAAGTTGCAACAGCAGGTATCGGCTCAGTTGTTAAGACCGATGAACATCGCGGTGACCGTGAGCGTGGGTGTCGCGTTTAAACGGCCAGATGATGAGCTAGACCATGCGCTGATCATGGCGGATGAAAATCTCTATCAAGACAAAGGCAAGCGGGGGTAAGTAAGAGGTGATGCAGCAAATCCAGCCTAACGATCACACGGCGTGGCTAGATGCCTTCGAGCCAAGCACAAGGCCGATGATGGCGCAGTGCTATATCGATGTGATGCAAGAAGACGCCACCGGTTTAACGCAAGCGCTTGAACGGGCGGATGCAGTGACCGTTCGCGCTCTGCTGCATAAGATCAAGGGCGGCGCGGCGATGGTGGGTCACCACTTATTGGCGACTGAGGCGCATCACTTATTGCAAGCCAGTTCTCTATCGGTGCAGGGTGAGCCGGCGCTTATCCTATTTTCACGAAACCTAAGCCAAAGCATTGAGCATGTCGTGAACTGGCAATCGATGCCGACATCGGAGGAGGCAGGGCCATGAATGGGATCAATGTTAGCCAGCTTAAAGTATTGGTCGCGGATGACTCGCGTTTAGTGTGCAACTCTATCTTGTTGATCCTAAGAGAGATTGGCTTTGATAGCAGCAACGTTGTTTGTGCCTATCGGCCAAATGAGGTGATTAATCACTGCAAGCAGATTGCGTTCGACATCGTGATTTGTGATGTGAACTTCAATAGCCAGATCAACGGCTACCAACTGCTCGAAGAGTTGCATCACTTACAACTGCTCAAAAGCGATCTCTTTTTCGCCTTTTTAACCGGTGAAAACCAACCGCAAATCGTGCGTACCATCATTGACTGTAACCCGGATGATTATTGGCTTAAGCCCTTCAATAAGCCCTTTCTCTCTGCGCGTCTTTACAGCGGTCTCAAGCGGAAAAAGGCACTGGCGAGTGTCTATGCCGCTATTTATGCCAAGCAATACCAACAGGCGCTAGAGGTATGTGATGAGCTGCACCCGTTTCACCCGCAGTATGGGCGTCATCTTGGCCACCTGAAAGCCCAATGCTATGCCCAGTTAGGTCAATATGAGGATGCAGCCCAGCAGTATCGCGCGCTGCTCGATGAGTATGATTGCGACAGCGTGAAAACCGCATTGAGTAAAGTGCTGATTGAACAAGAAGAGATTGATATGGCAAGGGATGTGCTTAGTACCTTGTCGAATCAAGATAATAATCCCTACTACCATGATGGGATGGCCGCGGTGTGTGTGCGTAACGACAACATAGAGGGGGCGATAGGACATTTAAAATTGGCCACCAACCTGCTTGAGGCAGGGACAGAGCGCGAGTTGATTCTCTCCAATCTGTCGCTAGCGATTGCTCATTATGACGACGCGTTTTATTACATTAAGCGCTACAGCGAAAAGAACGAAAATACCTACCGGCAAAGTGAATACATCACGCTCAACACGGTCCGCAGTTTTCTCTATCGAGCCGTTGATGAGGATAAGCCCGCGGTGTTTGAAGCTCAGCGCTACCTCATCAATGGTAAGTTGGATGAGCTTGAAAAGTGCCGTCATCTTGGTGTGCAAGTGACGTTGCTGCATGTGCATATTCATTGGTTGTCGCAAGATATGCGCAGCGCCGTGTCGCTCATCTCTGAGCTCACCGTTGATGAGCCACTGCATTTCTATGATTATTTTCATTGGCTCTATCTACTAGAGCACCTGTCGCTGTTTAACGACATTCCCGTGCTCTTACAGCAGGCCAAAATGGCGATTCGAGACGAGCAAATTGCCCATATTAAGAAGAGCCAGCACATCATGTGGGAAAATTTTGAAAGCCGCTTCAAAGATAAGCAGCGCCAAATTCAGCGAGTGAAAAGCATTATGGCGCAATGGAACGAACGCGACGAAAAAGAAGGCGAGAAATACTTAGAGCAATACGCGACGCTCAAAGCCCTGATGCCGAACTCCAACAAAGTGAGCATGGCGATCATCAAGCTACTCGCCAATAACCGTATCCGAATTCGCAACTATCGAGAGGTATTTAACTTGTTGGCGGATTGCCATCGAGTGGTTCTCTCGCAAATGTCGGCACAAGAGCGCAACAACAGCAATTACAAAAAGCTCTATGCGATGGCGAAAGATAATGTGATGGAGTATGCCTAAGCCACCGGAGTGACTTAGGCAGGATATTAAGCTTTGATACGCATGATCGGATGATATGGGTTAGAAGCCGCGCATTTGGATACGACGCAGGAACTCCGTCATCAGGCGGTCATAGAGAAGATCGCCGAGGAAAGCGTCTTCAACATGATGGTCAATACTTGGGTTGTCATTGACTTCAATCACGTAGACTTGACCGTCGATCTCTTTCAAGTCGACACCATATAAACCATGACCAATCAGATTCGCTGCTTTGACCGCCACATCGACGACATTCTTTGGCACTTGCTTAAGATCGAGCGTCTCAAAGCTACCAGATGAAACACGGCCACTGTTGTGGTGTTGGTAGATTTGCCAATGACCACGACTCATCATGTATTTACAGGCAAAAATCGCTTGGTGGTTCAAAACACCAATTCGCCAGTCAAAATCGGTCGGCATAAAGGCTTGAGCCAAAATTAATGCGCTTTTCTCAAACAGCGCCGCCGCTTCGCGTTCAAGCTCTTCTTGGTTTTTAACTTTCACTACACCGCGAGAGAAAGCGCCATCTGGAATCTTAAGCACCATAGGAAAGCTCAACTCGCTCAGCAAATCGTCTTGCCAGTCTGGGTCAAAGCGATTCAAAATCACGCTTGCAGGCGCAGGGACTTTGTTGTTTTTCAACAGCTCAGTCAAAAACACCTTGTTGGTACACTTCATGATGGACTCCGAGTCATCCATCACCACTAGGCCAAGCTTTTCGGCGGTTTTGGCAAAGCGGTAGGTGAAGTTGCTGATGTTGGTGGTCGCGCGAATAAACAAGCCATCAAATTCGCCAAGACGCGAAATGTCGTTTTTGCCAATCGTCTCTAGGTTCATCCCCAAGCGATCCGCTGCACGCTTAAAACGCTTCAATGCAGAGGCATCCGATGGCGGCATTTTTTCCTCTTCATCGACCAGCATTGCGAGGTCATAGCGGTATTTTTTCACCTGCTTGGGTTTGCGCCAAACTTTGTCTGAGAATAGCTCAAGCGACTCGATAAAGAAGTTTTCTTCTTGATCTTCTAGCTCTTGGAACGGGAAGGCCGCCACTGATTCGATTTGCCACTGCGTTTGGTGTTTGGTCATCTTGAGCTCGATGATCGGAATCATAAACTGCTCAAAAAGCTGACGGGCAAGTTTTTCAAGCCCTGCTTGTTGCGTACGGCCAAAATAGATCTTGCAAGACAAGGTCGTTAAGTCACTCGGCAGTTTACTCAGCTTGAGGAAATTAGATGACATCAACAGGGGTTGAGAAATATCATTGATGGCAGTGACCGTCGGGATCACTCGGTGACGACGGGCCTCGGCCATCAGCGAACAGTAGTAACCACTGCTCATGTAGCTGTAATCGCGGCATAGGTTGACCACTTGAACGTTACGTTGGGTGGTTTGCCAATCTCTGTCGAGGTATTGCGCCACGCTCACCACTTGTTCTGACGGGAAATATTGCTGCCAATCACTGGTTTGGTCGGCGACAATTAATAAGTTTGCCATCTATCTTGTTCCTTAATAATAACGCTATGATGGGTAAACACTAGCATAAGCTTTTTTTGAAGGTATCACATGAATTTTCGCCAATCGAAAATCACAGATCTCAGTGCGTTAAATCAGTTGGAAAAGTCACTTTTCTCCAGTGATAGGATCTCACCACGGCAGATGAAAAGGTTCATCCAATCTGAACATTCTTCTTTGTTCGTAGCACAGTGCGATGAGCAGGTGGTTGGCTATGCATTAGTTTTGTTTCACCAAGGAACACAACTGTCGAGACTCTATTCCATCGCGGTGATGCCGCAGTACCGGGGACGAAATATTGCACAATCGTTGATCGAAATGTGTGAGCGCGCTGCCGTCGAAAAAGGCTTCACAACAATACGACTAGAAGTGCGCGAAGACAATATAGGCGCGATAAATTTATACAAGAAATTGGGCTATAAAACCCTCAAGCTGCTGATCCATTATTACGACGATTTGTGTGATGGGCTAAAAATGCAAAAACGCTTAAGTCATTACGGACCTAAGACCTTGTTAAATATGCCTCTTTATGTGCAAACCACGCCATTTACTTGTGGCGCGGCGTCGCTGCTAATGGCTTTTGCTCATTTCGATAAATCACAACCTCTGACACGCAGTGCCGAGTTGCAATTGTGGCGCGAGGCGACGACGATTTTCATGGCGTCAGGCCACGGTGGATGCAGTGGTCATGGATTGGCACTGGCAGCGGCACGACGCGGGTATCATGTCGAGCTGTGGAGCCAATCCCAATCGACGCCATTTATCGACAGTGTGCGGGATGACAACAAGAAGCAAGTGATTGAAATTGTTCATCAGGATTTTTGCCAACAGTTGGCGGAGCAGGACGTGGACATCATCGACTCTCCACCATCACAGAGTCAGTTGGAGCGCTGGGTGGAAGAAGGGGCCAGCATTTTGCTGTTAATCAGCACCTATCGTTTTAATGGCAGCAAAGAACCGCACTGGGTGGTACTGAGCGGGATGAGCGAGCAGTTCTTTTTCATTCATGATCCGCACGCAGAATCTGAGCTAGATGCCGTTGGCTCGGCGCACGTGACGGTCAGCAAAGCGGCGCTGTCGCAGATCATCGGTTTTGGCAAGCAGCGTCATACCGCTTGTGTGGTGATTCGCCCCGCACACTCTGGCTCCAGCGCAGTGGCGTCACAGAGCTAGTTGACCGAATAACGCTTAGATTGGGTCGCGTCAGCGTCAGGTTGTTCGGTTTTGCTATCGGTTTTACTATCGTCTTGGCTATCCAGGCTCTGCCATTTCAGCGCGCCATTGCTCTCAAAGTCGTTGGCTTTCGAGCAGCGCAGCAGGTGATCTTTGACTTCAATCACGGCGCCCAATGAGTAGGCTTGGTCTTGGTAGTAGCAGACGCGCTCCGCAAGGCGCGAAGCGTTGACGCCGACAACCGGTTTACCCGGCGTTGTGATGACGGTTGCCAACGCAGGATAAGTCATGCCGAGAGCCAACAGCAGACTTAGAATTTGAGTGCACAATCGCATCGCTGCGCTCCTTTTACTCTTTGGTTGGTGATGAACTCAGGGGATGCGGTGGCTTTAAACACCATCAAATTTGCGTTGATAACGCGCCAGCATACTTTCGTTGCCCAGCAATCCCCCTTGATGCACATAGAGAATAGTCTTTTGCAGGTGATTTGGGTACCAGCTGAGCAGGCAGCGCCACATCACGGGATCGTAAAGCAGATCAAACTCAACATCGGTGTCGGCCAGCAGCTGCTGCCACATCCGATAGTCCGCTTGATACAACTTGCCAAAGTGATGCTTTTGTTCGAGTTCAAGAACGGTGGGAAAGACCTCTTCACCTAACGCTCGCCACTGCGCTTCGAGGTAGGCTCTCCCGCCCACACACGGACAAGTCAGCACCTCAATGCCGTGCGGTCTGAGTGCTTTTTGCAGATAGAGCGACGTGGTACCGGTCCCGGAAGGTAAGGCGACAACAAACTCGTGCTCGGGATGATAGCGAGTCCAAGAGAGAATTTCTCGCGCCAGTCCTGCCACGCCGGGCTCTGCCAGGGTAGAGCGGCCGCCTTCGGGGATCACCAAGCAGGTATCATCAGGTTGGCGGATTTGCTCGATGTAGCGCGTGGGTTCTAGCCCTGAATCGCCGACAGCGATGATTTGCCCACCGAGCTCCAACACGCCCCGATAATTGCCCAGCGGCTGCTGCTCTAGCCATGCGGGGATACGATCGACATAAAACTCAAACGCCCAGCCCTTTATTGCAGCAAGCGCGGCAAGCGAGTAGGCAGAGTTCGCCTGTGCGCTGCCATAGCCAATCAAGGTTTTCACCTTTGGCCACTCGCTGCTCAGCACTGACATCAGTTTGCGTGCCTTGTTACCAGAGAAGTGGCTGTGCAGTTGATCGTCTCGCTTGAGAAAAAAGGGGATCGAAGCCACTTGATGTTGCGTGACGGGCGTATCGCTGAGTTTCATGGTCTAACGTGCAGGGTGTCAAAAAGAGGCGTAGTGTATAAAACTAGCACTAAAAAGTCTTGCTGAGCGGTTGGAGCGAAAAAGAAAAAAAAAGCCCAGAGTAAAAGGTCTCTGGGCGGATACATAAAACATAGGAGTTAATAAGAAAAAGCAGCATATGAGTAGGTTCAGAAAGGAAACAAGTTTGACGGCCTGTAAACTTCGAATGCTCTGCTCACTACACCTATTCAGACCGGGGACGGCGCAAACAGTTCAATAAATTTCTTCTCTTTTTTCTTCTTTGCACACTTTTTTGTTCGCAATGAAAAATCTCTCTTACGTTTCAATGAATTACTTTCACACTTTTTTATCTGGTCAGACCAAAGCGCAAAAATGTGATGTTAATTGGTTGTTAGTTAAATGTTTCGGATGTATATTTCAAACAGTTGTTTAATACGAGTGCTTTAAAATGTCGGCGAGAAATAAGACGAAAGAGAAAATCCTAGATGTAGCGGAAGCGTTGTTTGCTGAGCATGGTTTTAATGACACGTCTCTTCGCACCATTACCAGTAAAGCTGGAGTGAATCTCGCGTCAGTCAACTATCACTTTGGCGATAAGAAAACCTTAGTACGTGCAGTGCTAAACCGTTATCTCGAAGCTTTTATGCCCTCAGTGCAAGATGCGCTAATAAACTTAAATCTCAATGATACGTATGAAATGTCAGACGTGTTTGAGTCACTGCGTACGCCGCTGAGAAATTTAAACGATGTGAGACCGAACGGTACCAGCCGCTTTATGTTGCTGATTGGGCGTGGTTATACCGATGTGCAAGGTCACTTGCGTTGGTTCATCACCACACGTTACCAAGAGACGTTGTCACTGTTTACGCAATCGGTGATGAAGGCCAACCCTGAGTTGACTCAAGAAGCGCTGTTCTGGCGTTTGCATTTTACCCTCGGCACGTGCGTATTCACTATGGCTTCGAGTCAAGCGCTGCTGGAAATCGCTGAAAATGATTACGGCAAAGCGATGGATGCTAAGTCCGTCGTTGACCAACTGATTCCTTATTTGGCTGCGGGCGTCGCGGCCAAATAAGTCGAGTAATAGTTAAGATTTTTAACACCAACAAAGCATTTATAACACTAACAATAAGTTCAACACCCTAACGCGAACAAAAGGATCGGATTATGTGCTCTCTAAGAAGAAAATGGGTCAGTGACCCAGCTTTCAAAATGTTCAAAAAAGTACTACCGCCGCTATCAAGCACAGAGAAAGAAGCCATGGAAGCGGGCAGCGTATGGTGGGACGGAGAGTTGTTCTCAGGCCGTCCTGATTTTCGTAAGTTGCATCAATATCCTGCACCAACGCTAACAGCGGAAGAGCAAGCCTTTATGGACAATGAGCTCGAAACCTTGTTGGCGATGCTCAATGACCACAAGATCGTCAAAGAAGATCGCGATCTGCCAAAAGAAGTGTGGGATTACCTGCGCAATGAGCGCTTTTTCTCGCTGATCATTTCGAAAGAGTATGGCGGCCGTGAATTCTCTGCATTGGCAAACTCAACCATCGTTTCGCGCATCGCCACTCGCAGTATCAGTACGGCGGTATCGGTTATGGTGCCAAACTCGTTAGGTCCGGGTGAGCTGTTGTCCCACTATGGTACGCAAGAGCAAAAAGATTACTGGCTGCCACGTCTTGCCGATGGTACCGACATTCCGTGTTTTGCGCTAACTGGCCCGGAAGCGGGTTCAGATGCCGGTGGCATTCCCGATGATGGCGTCGTCTGTTACGGCGAGCATGAAGGGAAAGAGGTGCTGGGTATTCGCCTCAACTGGAACAAGCGCTACATCACTCTCGCGCCCGTTGCGACGGTACTTGGCCTTGCGTTTAAAATGTATGACCCAGACGGCCTGCTAGGCGATGAAAAAGAGCTCGGCATTACCTGTGCGTTGATCCCGGCGGATCACAAAGGGGTGGAAATCGGTGAGCGTCACGACCCGCTAGGTTTGGCGTTTATGAACGGTCCAACGCGCGGTAAAGATGTCTTTATTCCTATGGATTGGCTCATTGGTGGCCAAGACTACGCCGGTAAAGGTTGGCGCATGCTGGTGGAATGTTTGTCAGCAGGTCGCGGTATCTCGTTGCCAGCTCTTGGCACTGCGATTGGCCATCTGACATCACGCACTACGGGTGCGTATTCCTACGTGCGTAAGCAGTTTGGTATGTCGATCGGTAAGTTCGAAGGGGTTGCAGAAGCACTGGGGCGCATCGGTGGTTTGACGTACTTGCTTGAAGCGAGCCGCACACTCACCACGACCTCGTTAGATCTGAAAGAGAAACCGGGCATTGTGACGGCGATTGCCAAATACCACATGACGGAAATGGCCCGCACTATTTTGAATGATTCGATGGACATTCACTCAGGCCGCGCTATTCAAGATGGCCCGATGAACTACCTTGCTACGCACTATCTCGGTGTGCCGGTCGCTATTACCGTGGAAGGTGCGAATATTTTGACCCGTAACCTGATGATCTTTGGTCAAGGGGCGACACGTTGTCATCCATACGTACTGAAAGAAATGGAAGCGGCCGCCAACCCGGATGAAAAAGAGGGTGCGAAGCAATTTGATGATTTACTGTTCAAACACATCAAACACGCAATGGGCAATACCTTCGGTGCGTTTGGCGCGGCGCTGACCGGCTCTCGCTTTATCAAAGCCGATATGAGCGGGCCAACGCAGCAATACTATAAAGAGATGACGCGTCTCAGCCGCGCGTTGGCGGTCAGTGCGGACATCGCAATGGCGACACTGGGCGGCGATCTAAAACGTAAAGAGATGATCTCGGCACGTTTAGGGGATGTACTGGCGTATCTATACATGGCGTCTGCGGCACTGAAAAAGTACGAAGATGAAGGTCGCCAGCAGCAAGATCTCGATTACGTACACTACGCCGTGCAGCACTGTTTGTATCACGCGGCGCAGTCATTGCAGCAAGCCTTTACCAACTACCCACAAAAAGCGGTTGGGCGTTTGCTGAAAGTGATCATCTTCCCGCTGGGCAATCGCTACACCAAGCCAAGTGATCAGCTTACTGTGAAACTGGCAGAAAGTCTGATGACACCAGGCGCGCATCGTGATCGCCTCACTCACCTTTGCTACATTGGCAAAGATGCGGATGACAGTGTCGGCTTGATGGAAAACGCGTTCCTTGCCATGTATGGGGTGAAGAGCTTAGAGCGCAAACTGATGCGCGCGGCTAAAGATGGTGTAGTCGCTCGTAAAGGGCTACTGACCGAGCGATTAGCGCAAGCCTTAGACGCTGGCGTGTTGACTCAAGCTGAAGTGGATAAAATCTTGGCCGCGGATAAATTGCGTTACCGCGCCATTCAAGTGGACCACTTTAGCCACGATTTCAGTGAGACTCGTACCCATCAAGAGGGCGCGAAGCCAAAGCTCGATAGCGTGGCGTAATAAAACACGTCACCGCTCTTACTACCTTAGAGGCACCGTCATGGTGCCTCTGCTGTTTCTGCTTCGAAAAGTGCTTTGGATACCACAGAGAGAAGCGACAGGAAGTGATCCAACCACTTGCCTTTTCACGACATTTTTACAGAAATTAGATGCGATCTGGCGTTGAACCTTTTATCCTAGCCGGGTTTTGTTAAGGAAGTTGAATATGATCATCAAACCTAGAATTCGTGGATTTATCTGTACAACAACGCACCCAGTGGGTTGTGAAGCTAACGTAAAAGAACAAATTGCTTACACTAAGGCGCAAGGCCCAATTAAGAACGCACCTAAGCGTGTATTGGTTGTGGGCGCATCGAGTGGCTACGGTCTATCTTCTCGTATCGCAGCGGCATTTGGTGGTGGCGCTTCAACCATCGGTGTGTTCTTCGAGAAAGAAGGCACAGAGAAAAAGCCGGGCACAGCCGGTTTCTACAATTCTGTCGCTTTTGAAAAACTCGCCCGTGAAGAGGGTCTTTACGCAAAAAGCTTGAACGGTGACGCGTTTTCAAACGAAGCAAAAGAAAAAACCATTGAGCTGATCAAACAAGATCTGGGTCAGATCGATATGGTGGTGTACTCACTGGCTTCTCCAGTGCGTAAAATGCCAGAGACGGGTGAAGTAATTCGTTCTTCTCTCAAACCAATCGGCGAAACCTACACATCGACAGCGGTGGATACCAACAAAGATGTGATCATCGAAGCGAGCGTTGAGCCTGCGACTGAAGAAGAGATCAAAGACACCGTCACCGTAATGGGTGGCGAAGATTGGGAATTGTGGATCAATGCCCTCTCTGAAGCTGGCGTGTTGGCTGATGGCTGCAAAACCGTCGCGTACAGCTACATTGGCACTGAGCTGACGTGGCCGATCTACTGGGACGGTGCGCTAGGTAAAGCGAAGATGGACTTAGACCGCGCCGCCGCAGCACTGAACGAGAAACTTTCTTCAACCGGTGGCAGCGCGAATGTCGCAGTATTGAAATCGGTTGTGACTCAAGCGAGTTCTGCGATTCCTGTTATGCCGCTTTATATCGCTATGGTCTTTAAGAAGATGCGTGAGGAAGGCGTTCACGAAGGGTGTATGGAACAAATCTACCGCATGTTCAGTCAGCGTCTCTACAAAGAAGATGGCAGCGCAGCAGAAGTGGATGAGAAGAACCGCCTGCGTTTAGACGACTGGGAGTTGCGCGACGACATCCAACAACACTGCCGTGACCTATGGCCACAAATCACCTCTGAAAACCTAAAAGAGCTGACGGATTACGTCGAGTATAAAGAAGAGTTCTTGAAACTGTTTGGTTTTGGTGTTGAAGGCGTCGATTACGACGCAGATGTTAACCCAGACTACAAAGCCGACTTTATCGCTATCTAACGGCTATTTATCGTAACGTCACTACTCAATATGTGGTGTTAGAGACAAAAAATCCGGAGTTGATGCTCCGGATTTTTTTCACTGCGCTATTTTCAATCGACGGCTTTGGAACGTCGGCTTTCCCTGCTCTTTATCCTAGTCAGTCCGCTTACTTAAACGTCGACCAAATAGGCGCGTGGTCAGACGGCTTTTCAATGCCGCGCAGCTCGTAATCAATATCCGACTCGACGCATTTTTGCGCCAAACTTGGCGTAGCAAGAATCACATCAATACGTAGACCACGGTTATCATCGAAACCGCGAGAGCGATAATCAAACCATGAAAAACGATCGTCGACACTTGGATGAACCTGACGGAACGTATCGACCAAGCCCCAATTCATCAAGGTGCTAAGCCACTCGCGCTCCTCAGGTTGGAACGAACATTTGCCCGTTTTTAACCAACGTTTGCGGTTGGGTTCGCCAATACCAATATCGCTGTCCAATGGGCTGATGTTGATGTCACCCATCACAATCAATTGCTCGTCGCTGCTGTGATACTCGTTCAAGTAGGTCATTAAATCTTGATAAAACTGACGCTTATACGGGTACTTGGTTTCGTGGTGGATGTTGTCACCTTGAGGGAAGTAACCATTGAGGACGGTCACTTTCTCTCCCGCGTCGTCTTCAAACGTCGCCATGATCATGCGTTTTTGATGATCATCATTGTCGGTAGGAAAGCCTTTTTGCACGTGAATCGGCGCTTTCTTACACAGCATGGCCACACCGTAGTGCGCTTTTTGACCGTGAAAGTACACGTGATAGCCCATCGCTTCCACATCCTCGAGTGGGAAAGCTTCATCATGCACCTTGATTTCTTGAAGACCAATCACGTCAGGTTGATGCTTATCAATAATGGCTTGCAGTTGATGAAGGCGGGCGCGAAGGCCGTTGATATTAAAAGAGATGACTTTCATTGATAATCCTTGCTTGAATAGGTCTCGTTTTTGCAGTCTAAATCCACTGGTTTTGAATAGTAACACTTCCACTTTTGGCTGACTAATGCCGAGCGTTTAGCATCTTACTCTGAGCGATAGTAACAAATTCTTAAACTTTTGATTGATAATCAAGTTCAATATGCTGTAATGATTGAACAAAACTATCAACAAGTTTGCTTATAAGGATGTATTATGCGAACGCTTTCGGTTCAATGGAAGATCACGCTTTTCGCTGGCTGCTGTCTCCTCATTACGTCACTCTCTCTAATTGGCTTCTCGGTCTACAACGCTTTATCCAATCAACAATTGATCAAAGCGCAAAGCGCGGAATCGGTGATCGATAAATCCGAGCAGTTGCTACAAACGCGCGCTCTGCTCAGCGGTACTGAGGTGGCGGAGTATCTCAATGAAGCGCTCTACCGCGCTGAAATGTTGGCCTCCAGCGCCATGTTCTTAAAACGCAATACCGAAGAAAATTTTGGTGACAGTGAGGAGCTGCGTACCGCATTGGATGAAATGGTCCGTCGTTCGGTGATGGACTTTGAATCGATTCAAGGGGCGTATTTGGTCTTTAGACCGGACATGCTCGACAATGAAGACAGCAATTACGTTGATGCTGAGTATGTCGGTTCAAATGAAGTGGGCCGTTTTGCGCCTTACTGGATCACCGCGCAAAATGGTGAAAACGTGGTGAACAGCGTGCTCAGTGAAGCCCTGCTGTTAGACCCAAGTAATCGTGAGCGCTTTGAGTGCCCATTGACCACAGCACAAGCGTGTGTGACTACGCCACGTTTGATTACTCAAGAGGAGGAAACATTTTTAACCTCCTCGATTTCGGTGCCAATTATGCTCGATGGCACCAGCATTGGTTTCTTCGGAATTGATTTGCGTCTCGACGCCTTGAAAGAGGTGGTGACCGATGCGGATAGCAAACTCTTTTCGGGCGACGGCAGCGTCAATATTGTTAGCTTTGATGGCTCTTTGATCGCCAGTGACGCGCCTGACGCGGCCATTGGCCAACCTTACCAGAGTGACATGCACAGCAGTGAAGCGCTACGAGAGTTGCTCTTGGGTCAAGAAGTGGTGACCCAGTGGAGCGAAAGCGGTGACTGGATGACGGTGTTCGCACCGATTATGGTAGCGAATCAAACCTGGGGCGTATTGTTTGATATGCCTAGAAACAGTGTGTTGGCCGATGCCGATGACCTTGACGCTACCATTACGGCGCAAGTGGAATCGAGCGTGACCACCGAACTGTTGGCGGGTTCGGTCCTGGTGTTGTTTGGTTTATTTACGATTGGTGTTATGGCTAATCGCTTGGTGAAACCCATTCGTGATGTGGTGGCGAGTTTGGATGATATCGCGTCGGGCGAAGGTGATCTTACCCAACGTATTGAGGTGAAATCGGCGGATGAAATTGGTCAGCTCGCCATGGGTTTCAACTCGTTTTTGGAAAAGCTGCAACACATTATTCGTGATGTGATTGATACCACGATGCAGGTAGGGACCACAACCGAACAATCGAAAGTGGCCGCCCAAGGCACGAGACGCAGCAGCGATGCCCAGTTTAAAGAGGTCGACTTAGTCGCGACGGCGTCTGAAGAGATGACGCAAACCGCAGGCCTTGTGGTGCAAAACGCGGAAATTGCAGTGCAAGAGGCGGATAAAGCGCATCAGGCGGCAACCGTCGGTCAACAAGTGATTGAAAAATCGCAACATGAAATGGAACATCTGGTCGAACGTATGACCGCAGCAGTGCCCGTAGTGGAAGAGCTGGCGAAGAACAACGCCAACATTACGGAAATTTTGACCGTGATTGAGGGCATTTCGGAGCAAACCAACCTGTTGGCGCTCAACGCTGCGATTGAAGCGGCGCGCGCGGGTGATCAAGGTCGTGGCTTTGCCGTGGTGGCCGATGAGGTCCGTAATCTCGCCAGCCGCACTCAAGACTCAGTCGGCGAAATCCGTAAAGTGATCGAAAGTGTGCAGAAGGGCACGCAGGATGTGGTGTCTGCGATTCAAGAGGGCAATGAGCTCGCCAATCACTCTGCCAGCCAGGTTGAACAGGCGGTACAAGAGCTTAATCACATCTTTGGCGCGATCGCTTCCATCAACGATATGAACAACCAGATTGTCAAAGCGGCAGAAGAGCAGCAGTCGGTGTCAGGCGAAGTGAATCAAAGTGTCGCTAATATCCGCGATCTGAGTGCACAAATTTTGTCTCAAGCGGAAGAGTCAGAAACGGTCAGCGGCCAGATCAGTGAGCTGTCGAAAAATCAGCAGCAATTGGTCAATCAATTTAAGGTGTAGCCTCAAAGGACATACACCTCTTATTGAGAAAACGCGCTTGGTGAATCCCCATCCCCGAGCGCGTTTTTGTTTTATCCAGCGATGAGTAGTTAAGCAAGACAGCAAGTCTTTGAAGTCAGGGCGTTGACCTTATTGTGCCAACTTTCGCTCTAAATCGCTTTTTACGATGTCGATCGCGGCTAAAGCAGTGTGAGGATCGATCGCGTTGCTCTCCAATAAGTAGATCAAATCTACTGCCAGTTTGATCTCTTCGGGGGCGTTTTCAAGCGCGCTGTTTGCTGCCGCTGACTGTTCTTGGCTAGACATTACTGGTTTCTCTCTCGATAGGTGATTTGATTTTCGATTTTCAACTTAGACTCTTGGCACCTTTTTAGACGCTGCTCGGTGGCCAGTAAAGCTTGCTGCGCTTGTGCTTGGGCAAACGATGAGGCGTTTTGCAGTGCACGCTCTTTATCTCTCACCATCTCTTTTAAGCGACGTTCCCACTCTTGATGCTGCGCCAGTTGTTGGTAGAGCTCGTTGATGGGCTTTCTATAATAGCTTTTGTGCTTAGGTTCGTTTTTACGGATTGAGGTGGTGGCCAATTCGCGCTCAATGGCACTGATTTGCGACAGTAAACGCTCGCCGAGGTATTCTGCTCGGTGCGTGGTCAATTTGCCCGCTTGTTCTTCGCGCAAAATAGATGTCAATGTGGCTTGTGTTTCTGTCACGCAGGGGACAAGCAGTTTGGCTCGGCAAGAAAACAGCCGTTCATCAAACAGCGGCAAATGGTGCTCACCACGTTGGCGATCAAGCCCCGCCGCTTGCAGGGCTAGGCTCTCTAAGGTTTGTTTTAGCGAATCGAATCTATTCATAGCGTTCTACTTGTCGCTTCCTATGCAAGTTACGCGCAGTGATTGCGTTAATCAGTGTTTTCGTCAAGTAATGCTTTCGTTGAGCAATGATTGCGTTAACTAGGGATAAACCACGCATCAAACGCCAGTTTGACGGCGAGCACACTGACGACGGTAACAAAGACTGGGCGTATAAACGTTGCGCCAAATCGTATGGCGGAATGAGCGCCAACGAACGCGCCGGCCATCAAACAGACACCCATCGTCAGGCCTAGTACCCAATCGATGTGACCCAAAATGGCAAACGTAATCAATGACGTAAAGTTGCTGGTAAAGTTCATCGCCTTGGCCAAACCTGAAGCCAACAAAATATTGAGGCGATAGAGCGCCATTGAACTCACGGTCCAAAACGCACCGGTACCTGGGCCGGCAACGCCATCATAAAAGCCTAGAATCAAACCTTGGCCCATCTGCTTTTTATGCAGTACAGGACAAGGTGGCGGCGATTCATTGATGTTTGCATTCGGCGTTTTATGCCAAACAGTATAGACAGCCGCCGCCAGAATAATCAGCGGTAAGATTTTTTCAAGCCACTCGGTTGAGATGAAATCAACAAACAAGGTGCCCAAGATTGCCCCTGCTAGGGTGGCAAAGAAGGCTCTTAGCCAACATTCAGGTTTAAACAGGCGCTTTCGGTAGTAAGTAAACGCGGCGGTTGAGGATGCGAAGGTCGCCGCCAACTTATTTGTACCGAGCGCAATGTGCGGCGGTAGGCCGAGTGACAGCAGGGCAGGCACCGTTAACATGCCACCACCACCGGCGACGGCATCAATAAATCCAGCAACAAAAGCAACCAGTGCCAACACCAACAACATGGTTGGCTCAAAAAGTTCCATAATGTGTATTCTTCTTTATATGCTTGAAGCGCTTGTAAGTTATGGGTGTTAATCGCACCACTATTTAATGGTGCGTTTAAATGGCGGAAGTGAGTCCAACAGCGCACTCCCGTAACGTTTGGTGACCAGTCTGCGATCAAGGATGACGACTCTACCAGAATCGCGCTCTTTACGCAGCAAGCGACCGACAGACTGAATCAGCTTTTTACTCGCTTCGGGTACCGAGATCTGCATAAACGGATTTCCGCCTTTGCGCTCGATGTATTCTGCATGTGAGCGCTCCACGGGGGAGGTTGGCACCGCAAACGGAATCTTGGTGATCACCAGGTTGGTCAGCAAGTCGCCCGGTAAATCCAGCCCTTCTGAGAAGCTGCCAGTGCCAAACAGAATGCTCGTCTTGCCACACTGCACAAGGGTTTTATGTTTTTTTAGAATTTCAGAGCGTGATTCTTGACCATGAATTTGCAGCGCCCAACCCTTTTTAACAAATTCGCTACTCAGCGCTTCTGCGACTTGGTTCATTTGCCAATAGGAGGAGAATAAAACCAAATTGGCCTGTTTGTCTTCAATCCAGTTAGGCAATATCTCTATAAGATATTCAGTAAACTGTGGCGCTTGGGGTTCCATCTTCATTGCCGGTATGACCAATTCGGCTTGGTTGGCGTAATCAAACGGTGACGAGAGCGCAAGAAAGCGCACACCGTCTTCCTCTTTTTCACTTACGCCAGCTTGGCGACAGAAAAAGCTGAATGAGTTGAGCGCGCGCAGAGTCGCGGAAGTGAGTACCGCACCGACGCAGCGGCTCCAGATCTGTTGATCCAATTGCCAACCCACTTCGAGCGGTGAGACATTGACGATAATGTCGCCTTCGCGTTCCGGATGCAGGGATAACCAACGCGCTAAAGGCGCGCCTTTTTCACGCGTGGGCTCGGCCATTAAGCGCCAAACTTGGGCGAGATTGTCAAAACGCTGAATGTAAAAACCGAGCTCAGCGAGCGCGGGTTCTGCGAGTCGATTCGCAATTTCGCCGTCTTTGACGCGTTCTGAAATCAGATCCGCCACCTTAGCGAATGCCTGAGCACCTTTGACCGAATAGGTTTTCAATTCTTTGGCCTGTTCAAATAGCCAATTGGGCAGTTCGCCATGTTCAAAGCGATAATGACGGTCTTCAAATGCTTGCGTATCAAACTGTGCGGGGAGCTTCGCCAAGGTTGGAATAAGCTGCGCAATGCTGTCTTGCAACTCGTTTTTAAACCTTGCGACGCGCTTTTCATCGGCAAGGCCTGCAAATTTGGTCACACTTTGATTGAGCTTCTCTAGCCAACTGGCAGCGCCTTTACAACTGGCTGCGGCAGAGGCGTGATCGCGCGCGACGTGGGGTAAGTGGTGCGCCTCATCAAACACATAAAAGGTGTTCTCAGGCTCTGGTAGTATCACGCCACCACCGAGATCGGCATCGGCCATCACCAAGCTGTGGTTGGCAATGATCACGTCGACCTTATCAAGCTCGGCACGGGCCTTTTGAAACGGACACTGGCGATGCGCAGGTAAACTGGTGTTGCAGCTGTGCTTATCGCTGACAATCATTTGCCACAAGTGGTCGGGAATCGGCTTGGGCCAAGCGTCGCGGTCACCATTCCATTTGTTTTGTGCCAACTTGCTATGCATAAGCTCAAGCAGTTCAATCTCTTTTTTCTTTGGTTTACTTTCGAACATCGCCATCTGCCCCCCGTCTGCCCCACACGCGGCGTAGAGTTTTTCAGCGCAGCAATACCGGCCTCGGCCTTTGGCGAGGATAAAGGAGAACTCACGATCAGAGAGGCGTCTATATAAAGGCAAATCTTTATTGATGAGCTGCTCTTGCAGCGCGACGGTGGCGGTGGAGATGACCACTTTGCGATTATTGAGCAGCGCAACGGGTATTGCTGCCATCAGATAGGAGAGTGATTTGCCGATCCCGGTCCCTGCTTCTGCAACAATCATCCGATTAGATTTGTGATACTCGCCACATAATGTTTTGGCGATCTCCGCGACCAAGTAGTTTTGTGCCCGGCGAGGAACGAAGTTTTCTAACTGATGTTGGAGAGATTGATAACTGTGGCGGATAGAATTTTGTATCTTACTGGCAATCATATGGGGACCTTCGCTATGGGCGACGGATGATAGCACAGTTTGCTAAACGCTACTCAGTTCACGAAATAGAATCTCAAATGACCAAATCTAGATCTTCTTCACAAAAAAAAACTGAACCTTCAAGAACTTATAATTAATTCTAATTGTAAAATATATATCACTCCAAATAATCACAAATGGTAGGTTTATATTCTGTAATTTGCTTAGTTTTATCGATTTATTAGCGTTTAAGTCTAAGTGTTAACGGTTTTGGTAAGGCCTGTGGCGTGGCGATATTTTTATGAGCCTGGTCTAAAAAACGGCAGATTTATATGTAAATATATGATTTTAAACTAATTTATGTTTTTTTAGTTGTGTGATTTAGAACATTTGACACTTGGGGGAATCTTTTGCAATCTAAACCACGAAATTTAGTGGCGATGACATCGGACCAATAAAGAGTTTGAGTCATCTTCTAAAACATAAAGGGAACCGGATAGGGAATTCCCATTTTATAGAAAAGGCAGTGGATTATTATGAAAAAGACTCTAGTAGCTCTAGCAGTACTTGCAGCAGGTTCAGCGCAAGCTGGCATCGAAGTGTACAACCAAGACGGCGTGACTGTTAACCTTAAAGGTGACATCGAAGTTGTTTACGTAAAAGGCACAGCAAAAGATTCTGAGTTCACTCAAGAAATCCAAGACGCTGACTTCGGCTTTGACGTTCGTTACGCAGTAAACGACGAAGTAAGCTTCGGTGGTTACTGGGAATTTGACGGCGCTTCTGGTGATGTTACAGACGGCAAGTCAAGCTCAGCTGATGTGGGCGATGCTTATGTTGCTTTCTACACTCAGTCTTACGGCTCAATCAAGTTCGGTCGCACTTGTGGCGCACTAGATGACGCTGGTATCGCATCTGACTACCAATTCGGTGTGACGTCATTCTTTAGCAACGACAGTTCATTCTGTGGTGACGAGATGGTTCGTTACGATTTCGACAACGGTGCATTCTACGCAACTGTCTCTTTTGCTCAAGATGAGAAAAACGTTGACCGTATGGGCGCAGACGGCTCTTACTTCGACGGTAAACTAGGCTACCGCGTTGCTGATTTTGACTTTACTGCTTACTTTGCTCAAGCAGACCTAAGTGAGCAAACTTCTTCTGAGTGGCGTGAAACAACTCAAGATGATGTAGACGCAGGCAGCTCGAGTTCTCTTGGTGAATGGGCTAAATTTGACTCTACTAAAGCACAAACAGATGAATCTCTATACGGTCTAGAAGCACGCTTTGCTGGTGTTGAAAACCTAAACCTAGGTGTTGCTTACTACGCAGTGTCAGTTGACCCAGCAGGTGCATCAAAAGTTGATTCAAATGTTATCGCTCTAGGTGTTGATTACACTATCGAATCAGTAACTCTAGCTGCTGGCTACAGCACAATTGACTCTGACACTAAAGCAGCGGAATACGATTCTTGGTTCGTTAACGCGGGTTACGGCTTCGCTCCAAACACTACTGCTTACGTTGAAGTTGGTGGTAACGATAAAGACAACAGCGAAACAGGTGTTGCTGTAGGTGTTAAAGCAAGCTTCTAATTTTTGTTAGCTTGATTACAAATACCATAAGCCACCCTACGGGGTGGCTTTTCTATTTCTAAACCATTGATTATGGTGTCACTTTAAGCCCTCTGTCTCGAAGGAATGATTTGTGAAAATACTATCAATACTGTTAACTTGTTTGGTCTCTTCTACGGTAATCTCTGCCGAATTATCTTCCGCTAAAGGGGTGTCGGTACTCTATATTAATGGTGTGCCCGCCGAATCTAAGCTAGGTACTAACACGATAGAAGATGGATTCAATCAGATCGTGGTCCGTATGGATAAAGAAGTGGGCCGAGGTAGTGGTAATGGCGTCTTCACCTCCAAGCCGTATGTTGTGGAAATAAACGTCAGCGGTGACGAAGTCACTATTGATCACCCAACGGCAAGAAGTAAAAAAGAAGCGGAGCTAGCATTTCGTGACGATCAGCCCGAGTGGCGTATAGAACAAGATGGCCAACCGATCGAGTTCCAGCAAGAAGTGCTAAAAGGTAAAAAAGGCATGTTCCCTTACTTAGGTATGGATAAGCTTATTGCTGAGCATAACCAGCAGCGCGGAGTCTACTTCGACAAAGGTACACTCGTCGATAAACCCGTCGCCGCTGTCAGCGTAACCACTGCTACCGCTGCCGCTGTGGCTGATGTGCCTGAAGCGCCACAAGCCACTCCTCAAGTAGTTGACACCAACAACCTTGATCAACTCAAAGCTTGGTACCTAAAGTCTTCCACCGAAGAGCGCAAAGCCTTCCGCCGCTGGATGATTGATCAGGAGTAAGTTCCTAGTGTCTAGTTCCTAGTTCCTAGATTTTGGGAACTAGGATTCAGTTTGAGTTTTAAAACACGCCTCTTTCCCCAGCGCGCTCTCCACTGCCATCACCAACTTCTCAATATGCTCAGGTTCGCTGATAAACGGTGGCATCATATAGATCAGGCGTCCGAACGGGCGTATCCAGACGCCTTGCTCAACAAAATGCGCTTGGATGTTTTCCATATCCACCGCTGTCGTCGTCTCGACTACACCAATCGCGCCGAGCCAGCGCACGTCTTTGACCTTTTTATGTTTTTTTAGTCTCGGTAGCAGCGAAGCAAATTGACGTTCAATGCCCGCAACTTGTGTTTGCCATTCGCCGCTTTTTAACAACGCCATACTGGCACTCGCGACGGCGCAGGCGAGGGGGTTGCCCATAAAAGTAGGGCCGTGCATAAAGCAGCCCGCTTCGCCCGAACAGACGGTGTCAGCCACGTGGCGAGTGGTGAGCGTGGCAGACAACGTCATGTAACCGCCGGTAAGCGCTTTACCGACACAGAGGATGTCTGGCTGAACCTCGGCGTGTTCGCAGGCAAACAGCTTGCCTGTGCGGCCAAATCCGGTGGCGATTTCATCCAATATCAGTAATACGCCATAGTCGTCACACAGTTGGCGTACGCCTTTTAGAAATTCCGGGTGATAAATGCGCATGCCTCCCGCACCTTGCACTATGGGCTCAAGAATGACCGCCGCTATTTCTTGGTGATGATTGGCGAGCTTTTGACGAAAATCGTCCAGATCACTGGGTTGCCACGTTTGCCAGAAGCCCGTTTGAGGCGAGCGTGCAAAAATATGCTCAGGAAGAAAGCCTTTATACAGTGAATGCATTGAGTTGTCAGGATCGGTCACTGACATTGCCGCAAAGGTGTCGCCATGGTAGCCATCCCGAAGGGTGAGAAACTTTGAGCGCCGCTCACCTTTCGCATGCCAATATTGCAGCGCCATTTTTAGGCTGACTTCGACTGCTACCGAACCAGAATCGGCAAGAAACACCTGTTCAAGATTATCCGGTGCGAGCTCAAGCAGCCTTTGACACAAGGTGATCGCCGGTTGATGGGTTATGCCGCCAAACATCACATGAGAGAGGGTGTCAATTTGTTCATGGGCGGCGCGGTTTAACACAGGGTGATTGTAGCCGTGAATTGCCGCCCACCAAGACGACATGCCATCGACCAGCTGTTCACCGCTCTCTAATTCAAGATAGACACCCTCTGCGCTACGAACAGGATAGCAGGTCAGAGGTGTAAGAGTAGAAGTGTAAGGATGCCAGATATGGCGGCGATCAAAGGCGAGATCCATCAAAGTCCCTTAATAAATTAAAGTTCAAATATTGATCAGATGTAAACCTGCGTGTTTTTATTGTGTTGACAGTGCGTATGGTGTCAGTAGACTGACGAGAAATCAATCCAAATAATAAAAAGGAAAGCAGGTGGAAGTACGTCATAACTGGACTGTCGAGCAAGTCCGTGCGCTCATGGAAAAGCCATTCATGGACTTAGTCTTTGAAGCGCAAACCGTCCATCGCCACTATCAGCAGGCCAATCATGTGCAGGTGAGTACCCTGCTGTCGATCAAAACCGGCGCTTGCCCGGAAGATTGCAAATATTGTCCGCAAAGTGCGCGTTACCAAACTGACATCGAAAAAGAGCGATTGATGGAAGTCGAGCGGGTACTCGATGCCGCGCAAAAAGCGAAAAACGCGGGTTCCACACGCTTCTGTATGGGCGCCGCATGGAAGAACCCCAAACAGCGCGATATGCCTCATCTCACCGAGATGATCAAAGGCGTCAAAGAGATGGGGCTTGAGACCTGTATGACTCTGGGTATGTTGACGGCCGAGCAGGCGAAGGAGCTCTCACAGGCTGGTCTTGACTACTACAACCACAACTTAGATACCTCGCCTGAGTTTTACGGCAACATCATTACTACTCGCACTTATCAAGATAGACTGGACACTCTGTCACACGTGCGTGACGCAGGCATGAAGATTTGTTCCGGTGGCATTATTGGTATGGGTGAGAGCGCCAATGACCGAGCGGGCTTACTGGTTGAGCTGGCTAATCTGCCGACACACCCGGAAAGTGTGCCGATTAATATGCTCGTCAAAGTCAAAGGGACCCCACTGGAAGAGGTCGAGGACGTCGAGCCGTTTGATTTCATCCGCTTAATTGCCATTGCGCGCATTATGATGCCGCGCTCTGCAGTGCGCCTCTCTGCTGGACGTGAAAATATGAACGAGCAGATGCAAGCGCTGTGTTTTATGGCCGGGGCCAACTCGGTGTTTTATGGCTGCAAACTGCTGACCACGCCAAACCCATCGGAAGACAAAGATATGCAGCTGTTCAAAAAGCTGGGTATCAACAGTCAACAGGTGTCGCAAAAGCCGGATGAAATAGAAGAGAACGATCTGCTGGATCGCGTTGTTGAACGTGTGGCGGCTCGCCCAGCCAAAGACGACTTGTTCTACGATGCCAGCGTTTGATTCTCGCGTGCGCGCTGCGCTGGCCGAGCGCCGCTCGCAGGGCTTACTGCGTCAGACACACACCTTGCACGGTGGCAATCAGGTGGAGATTGCTGATAACGAGCGCCGATACTTGAATTTTTCCAGCAACGACTATCTTGGTCTTGCGACGAACGCCACTATTGGGCAAGCCTGGCAGCAAGGCATTACCGTCTATGGCAATGGCTCAGGCGCATCGCCATTGGTGACAGGTCATGGCGGCGCACATCAAGCGCTGCAAGAGCGGCTGTGTGAATGGCTAGGCTATGAGAGCGCGGTGCTGTTCAGCTCCGGTTTTGCCGCTAATCAAGCGCTCCTATTGAGTTTACTTCAGCAAGACGATGTGCTGATTCAAGACAAACTCAACCACGCATCCTTGATGGAAGCAGGAGTACTCTGTCCTGCGACCATGAAGCGCTTTAAACACAACGATATGGCGCATTTGCGTCAGGTATTGAACACCATCGATCCTGAAGCTGCGACCCTTGTTGTCACCGAAGGGGTGTTTAGCATGGACGGTGATCTTGCGCCGCTCCAAGGGATCAGCGAGCTCACAGAGAAACAGGCATGGCTTGCGGTCGATGACGCCCACGGTATCGGCGTGCTCGGCGAAGGCGGACGCGGCAGCTGTCAGCATGCGGGCATCAAGCCACAGGTGTTAATTGTCACCTTTGGTAAGGCGTTTGGGCTCTCAGGTGCGGCGATTCTGTGTCATGACGAATTGGCCGATTACTTGACGCAATTTGCTCGCCATTATGTCTACTCGACAGCCATGCCCGGGGCGCAAGCGGTCGCCCTGCATAAAGCGAGCGAGATCATTGAGCAGCAGCAGTGGCGAAGAGATAAGTTAGCTGAGTTGACGGCACTGTACGATCAACTGCTTAGTGACGAACCGGGGTATGTGGCAACGCCGACACCCATCAAGCCTTGGCTGATTGGTGAGAGCGACGATGCGGTGGCCACCGCCTCACAGCTGAAACAGCAAGGCATATGGTTGACCGCCATTCGCCCGCCAACCGTACCTAAAGGTAGCGCGCGGCTACGCATTACTTTAACCGCCAATCATACCAAAACGCACATTCATCAGTTGGCCCAAGCCATCAAAGGCGCAAGAAAACCCACGGGACGAGGACACTCATGCACGCGGTAAAGACACCTTCCTCACATCCTCTTACACCGGTGAGCGTCAAAACAGTCAGCGATAAAGCAGTGAGCGATAAATCCGCCATTCGTGATGCGTTTAGTAAAGCATCCGCCACCTACGATGCCCATGCGGCTTTCCAGCGTGATGTGGGTGAGAGACTGCTTGCACGCATGCCAAGCGATTTGAGTGGTCAAGTCGTGCTGGATGTCGGTTGCGGGACGGGGTATTTCTCTTTGCAGTTACAACAGCGCGGGGCTAAGGTGATCTGTCTTGATCTCTCTCCGGATATGCTGGACACGGCTAGGTCGCGCTGTGGTGACGTGAACATGCACTATCAATTGGGCGATGCCGAACAGTTGCCGCTGCAAGCGGGCAGTGTGGATTACGTGTTCTCAAGCTTGGCTTTGCAGTGGTGCGAGGACTTGGCACTGCCACTTAAAGAAATGCGCCGCGTAGTGAAAAAGGGCGGTGAGATTGTATTTTCGACTTTGCTGGATGGATCGCTCGATGAGTTGAAAAGCGCATGGCGCAATATTGATTCATATCAACACGTTAACGATTTTATTACCGTCAATCAGTTAAAACTTGCGTTAGCGCAATCTGAATCACCCCACCATCATCTAGACTTGCCCGCTGTCACAGTGTGGTATGAGACTGCTTTTTCTCTAATGCGTGATTTAAAGGGCATTGGCGCAAACCATGTGAGCGGTCGCTCACCGGGACTCATGAGTCGCCAAACGCTTAGAAAGTTAGAGCAAGCGTACCAGGTATTTCAAAACCAAGAGGGGTTGTTACCCGCAACTTATCAGGTTTGTTTAGGGGTTATACATCGATGATTGATGCTTTTTTTATTGCTGGTACGGATACCGATGTAGGCAAAACGGTTGCTTCTAAAGCAATCCTCAACGCTTTAGCCGAGAAAGGAATGAAGACAATTGGCTACAAGCCGGTTGCGGCTGGAAGCGAACAGACAGAATTTGGACTGCGTAACTCAGACGCGCTCTATTTACAAAGCGCTGCAACGTTGGATGTCGCTTATGAAGATGTCAACCCGTATGCGCTAGAGCTCCCCGCGTCACCACATATTGCGGCGCAGCGCGAAAATGTGACGATTGATTACGCGGTGCTGAGCGATAAGTTAGCGCAACACAAGCAAAATGCGCAGATGGTCCTTGTCGAAGGCGCGGGCGGTTGGCGCGTACCAGTGTCCGAGAGTGACTGTTTATCGACTTGGGTCGTGCAAGAAAAGCTGCCGGTGGTACTGGTGGTGGGTATTAAGTTGGGCTGTTTGAGTCACGCGATGTTGACGCTAGATGCCATCAAAGCCGATGGTCTTGACGTCATTGGTTGGGTTGCAAACCGTGTCAATCCGGGCACAGAGCACTATCGTGACATCATTAAAATGCTTGAGAACAAGATTGATGCACCTAAAATCGGCGAGATTCCTTATGTGCCGAGCGTCAAACGCAAAGATTTGGCAAAATACATCAATGTTGAGCCGTTGATTGCTGGTGCGACCTCACCCTTGTTAGAAGCGTGATCGGCCTTGTTAGAAGCGTGATCGGCTTTACACGATAACCGCACTGAAGAGACAAAAAGGGCAGCCGTGTGGCTGCCCTTTCTTGTTGCGTCGTCATCCGATGCGTTTCTGTCGTTGCCGTTTATTGCTCTTCGTTTAGCCCCAGCATGGCTTGTTGCATCTCCATTGCGTGGTTCTGCGCTGATTGGCCCAAGGCTAATCCCAGTTGCTGTTTGGCCTCATCCTCAGACAATCCTAAGTGACAACGAAGCATATCAATAGCCATTTGATAGTTGTTAGTTTCAACCATGATGTCGTTCCCTTATCCATGGAAGTGAAAATCTGTTTGAAATCTACCATGAAACCAAGATGCAGCAATAAGACCAAAGTCTAATGGTGTTTAGTTGGCCTGTTGATTGATTCAAGAGAGAGGCGAAAAAGTGCTGTGACATCAAATGTTTCAATTTGCCACTTAACGTTATTGAGAAAAGGAATACACTCTCTTTATCCCTGATAAATTGTGGCGTGCGTCATACTTAGCCTGAAATAATTCCTATGCTAGGTATTGATATTGAGTCAATGTGCCCACAATTCATCTACAACAGGTCATTCGTAACAGTTCATTCAGAACAGGCGATGGATCTCTTGACTGTCAGCTTTTGCGTGGAGAAGAGTAAATAATGAAGCGTGTCATGTTATTTCTAGCGACCAACTTAGCCGTTATCCTTGTGCTTAGTGTGGTGCTTAATATCGTTTATGCGACCACCGGTTTGCAGCCAGGTAGCCTATCGGGCTTGCTGGTGATGGCAGCGGTATTTGGTTTCGGCGGTTCGTTCATTTCTCTCTTGATGTCCAAGAGTATGGCGCTTCGCTCCGTGGGTGGTATGGTGATTGAAAGCCCACGTAACGAAACAGAGCACTGGCTGCTTGAAACCGTAAAGCGTCAATCTGACCAAGTGGGCATCGGTATGCCGACGGTGGCCATTTATGACTCTCCTGATATTAATGCTTTTGCGACAGGCGCTAAGCGTGATGACTCTCTGGTTGCGGTATCGACCGGTCTTTTGCACAACATGACCCGCGATGAAGCGGAAGCTGTGTTGGCACACGAAGTGAGCCACATTGCCAACGGTGATATGGTCACCATGACCTTGATGCAAGGTGTGGTGAATACCTTCGTGATCTTCTTGTCACGCTTTATTGCCAATATCGTCTCGTCGAACCGCGACGAGGAGGGAGGCAGTAGCATGATGGTCTATTTCGGCGTCTCTATGGTGTTGGAATTGGTGTTTGGTTTCCTCGCGAGCTTTATTACCATGTGGTACAGCCGTCACCGTGAGTTCCACGCCGATGCGGGTGCGGCGAATTTGGTTGGCAAACACAAGATGATTGCCGCACTTGAGCGCCTTAAAGTGAGCCACGAGTCTCAACTCGAAGGATCGATGATGGCCTTTGGTATTAACGGTAAGCGCTCAATGACCGAACTGCTTATGAGCCACCCTCCATTGGATAAGCGCATCGCCGCACTGCGCAACTCATAACGCTTATCTCGTCATAAAGACAACTTAATTGACTGAAAAGGCTTGGTTTATCACCAAGCCTTTTTTTGATCTTATTCGCTAAGCAGACGTACAAGCTGGCAGTAGAAAGTTGTACAAAAAATAATTTGTACAACTTTTAATGTTCAACTAAGGTTATATAAGTTGTACATTAAATAAAAATGTATAACTTGTGTGAATGTAAGATGGAGGCGAAATGGACGTCCAGTCAGTCGGCAATATCTATCAGCAACTCGATAAGCATAATCTGGTGTTGCTTGAGCAGGTCTATCACCAAAATGTGGTATTTGAAGATGCCGCTCATCGAATGGAAGGCTGGCCTGAGCTTGAGCGCTACTTCCAGTCGCTTTATAGCAATGTCCAGCGCTGCGAGTTTGATATTCAGCACGCCCAACAAAGCGGCGATATGGGTTTTTTAACTTGGGTGATGACGTTGGAGCACCCCAAATTGTCCAAAGGTAAGCCTGTTGCTGTCAATGGCGTGTCTCATCTTAAATTTGCCGATGGCAAAGTGATTTACCATCGCGACTATTTCGACCTCGGTGAAATGTTGTACGAGAACTTGCCTATTTTGGGTAGCATCATTAAATCGATCAAACAGAGGCTCGGACAATGAAGACCGTTCTCATCACGGGGGCGACCTCAGGCATCGGCAAGCAGCTGGCGATGGATTACGCCCGCGACCATTGGCAGGTGATCGCTTGTGGTCGAAACGAGCAAGCGCTCGCAGAGCTGGCGCAGCAATTTGAGACGATAACGCCGCTGCGGTTTGATGTCACCGATCTCGCGCAGACTACTCAAGCCATCGACTCCCTCGAGAACACACCGGACGTATGGCTGCTCAGCGCCGGAGATTGTGAGTACATCGATGATGGTGTGATGGATGCAGCTCTGTTTGAGCGCATTTTTGCGATCAATGTGATGGGGGTGGTCAATCTCGTCACCGCCGCGCAATCGCATTTTTCACCAGGGCAGCGTGTCGCAATTTTGGGTTCGATCGCCAGTGAAGTCGCCTTGCCAAGGGCGGAAGCTTATGGCGCCTCAAAAGCGGCGGTTAGCTATCTCGCCCGCACGCTGCAGCTGGATCTCAAGCCCAAAGGCGTTGATGTCACGCTCATTTTTCCGGGATTTGTCAAAACACCGCTCACGGACAAAAACACGTTTGATATGCCGATGATGGTTTCGGTGCAATCGGCATCGGACTCGATTCGACGAGGTTTGGATAAGGGTGTCTCGACGCTCTATTTCCCCAAACGATTCACCACGCTACTGCGCGTGTTTGGTGCGTTGCCTTATCGTTGGCAAACCGCGCTGGTCAGCCGACTACTTGGCTCGCGTTGAACGCATTCGCTGCATAGATAACAG
This sequence comes from Vibrio sp. R15-SG3-ISO1A, assembly GCF_059833955.1. NCBI lineage: Bacteria > Pseudomonadati > Pseudomonadota > Gammaproteobacteria > Vibrionales > Vibrionaceae > Vibrio > Vibrio sp. R15-SG3-ISO1A. The sequence continues at coordinate 13,314 of NZ_JCBDGH010000088.1, read as the reverse complement.
GATAGGGAACAAGGATAACAACAATGAAAATAGCAATCATCGGCTCGGGTATTTCAGGTTTAACCTGTGGTTACTACCTACATCCAAACCACGACATCACCGTGTTTGAAGCCAACGACTATGTGGGCGGTCATACTGCGACGGTGGACGTGGAGGTTGAAGGGCACACGTACGCGGTAGATACCGGCTTTATTGTTTACAACGATCGCACTTACCCCAATTTTATCCAGTTGATGCAGGAGATTGGCGTGCGTGGCAGACCGAGCCAAATGAGCTTCAGTGTGAGAAACGACGACACTGGACTGGAGTATAACGGCCATACACTCACGACCTTGTTTGCTCAGAAGCGAAATTGGCTTCGTCCGCAGTTCTATCGCTTTATTTTCGAGATTTTGCGCTTTAACCGTTTAGTGAAAGCGCAAGCTCAGGCCAGTCAAGAGAGTTCATTGACCCTTGGTGAGTTTCTTACTCTACATGAATTCAGTGACTATTTTTGTACGAACTATATTTTGCCGATGGGCGCCGCGATTTGGTCATCAACGTTGGCGGATATGCGCGCTTTCCCACTTGGTTTCTTCGCCCGCTTTTTCCTCAATCACGGCTTGCTGGACGTCACCAACCGCCCGCAATGGTATGTGATTGAGGGAGGATCGCGTGAGTACATTGCCCCGCTGACCAAAGGCTTCAAAGAGAGAATTCGTTTGAACACGCCTGTCACTCGTGTCACGCGTGATTCGGCAGGCGTGACGATTCATTATGTTGACCGAAGCGCGACGCAAAGCGAGCAGCGCCAGTCTGAACGTTTCGATCAGGTTATTTTTGCTTGTCACAGTGATCAAGCCCTTGCGATGTTGGCTGATGCGAGTGAAAGCGAAACCTCAGTGCTGAGCCGTCTGGCCTATCAAGCCAACGAAGTGATTTTGCATACAGACGAGGCGTTGCTGCCGACTCGTAAGGCAGCATGGGCGTCTTGGAACTACTGGATTGAAGGTGGAGACGGCCAGAACACTCGCGCCCCAACGCTGACTTACAACATGAATATTCTTCAGCACATTGAAGCGCCGGTGACCTTTTGCGTTTCACTTAACAGCGCAGAGCATATCGAGCCGAGCAAGGTGCTGGGTACCTTCAATTATCATCATCCAGTGTTCAATACCGAATCTCTCAACGCTCAGGGCCGCAGAGAGGAAGTCAACGGGCAAAGTCAAAGCTGGTTTTGCGGCGCTTACTGGTACAACGGATTCCACGAGGACGGTGTACGCAGCGCACTGGATGTGGTTCGCGGTATCGAAGCCCTTGCGCAGACGAAACGAGGTGCAGCCTAATGACAGACGCGTTGCGCAGTGCACTGCTGGTGGGGGATGTGAGACATCGGCGTTTTTCGCCCATCTCGCACAGTCTCAATTATCCGCTCTTTATGCCGTGCATCGATTTGGATGAGCTAGAGGTGCTGGAGCGCAGAGTCTGGGCATTTGGTACACGCTGGTGGCACTGGGCGAGATTCAAACGCAGTGACTATGTTGGCGAGGGAAGTCTCAAGGTAGCGGTGCAAGACAAGGTCGAAGCGCTGACGGGTGTTACCCTGCGAGGCCGCGTTGAAGCCGTCCTCCATCTTAGGTACCTCGGGATTTACTTCAGCCCGGTCAATTTTTACTACCTTTATGATGGACAAGGGCAATGGCGCTACTTATTGGCAGAGGTCTCCAACACGCCTTGGAACGAGCGCCATTACTACGCGGTGGATGCCAATGATGCTAACACTTGGCGTCATGATAAGGCTTTTCATGTGTCACCGTTTAACCCAATTAAACAGACTTATGTATGGCGTCTTAAACCGCTTACTGAGTCTCTGTTTGTCCATCTTGAATGTCATAGTAATGGGGAGGAGACAACGACAACTAAGGTGTTTGATGCCACGATGGCGATGCGCAAACAGCCTCTTACCTCCACTCAACTCGCTAAGCGATTGATCGCAACGCCGATTATGGCAGTAAAAGTGGTGATAGGTATTTATTGGCACGCGTTGAAACTGTGGGTGAAAGGGGCCCCTTTTTACTCTCACCCCGGTTCCCAAGAACCCGGCTACCAAGACAAAGAGAGCAACAGCTAGCCAAGGCGTTTAGCCATCTAAAACCCTAGCACCTAAAACAAAGACAAATGTACGCACAAAACAGAGTCCGCCGGACATGTTGCAAGGAGCAAAGAGAACAATGAATTCGCAAGTAATGCCCATACCAAGAGCGCTGACCACTGTGCAAAAAACGGCGCGTAATCTCGCCTTTTCGACGCTGTCCCATCTGCAGGTCGGGACATTGACCATACGAGAAGTGTTTAGTGACAGTGATGGCAGTCAAAGACAAGAGACGTTTGGTCAGCATCACGGATCCAATCAGCATTTAGACAATGGACCCAATGCCGTTGTTGAAGTGAGGCACCCCGGCTTTTACGCACGTCTACTCAAGGGCGGCAGCATTGCAGCAGGTGAAGCCTATATGGATGGCTGGTGGGACAGCCCAAACCTGACCCAAGTAATGGAGTTGATGGCGAAGAACTTATCCGCGTTGGATGCCTTGGAAAGTCGCAGCAGTTTGCTGTCTAAAATCCTCTATAAGCTCGGGCATTGGTTAAATCGCAATACGGTTGAGAAGGCGCAGAAGAACATTGAAGCGCACTATGACTTGAGCAACGAGTTATATCAAACCTTCCTCGATAAAGAGATGCTCTACTCTTCAGCGCTGTTTACTGACCCAAGTGACTCATTAGAACAAGCGCAGATCAATAAGATGGAGAGACTCTGTCAGGAATTGCAGCTCAACGAGCAAGACCGAGTGATTGAAATCGGCACGGGTTGGGGCGCGATGGCCATCTACATGGCGACGACCTACGGGTGCCATGTGACCACAACCACTATCTCTGAGCAACAATATCAATACGCCGCAAGCCGGATAGAAGCACTTGGCTTGCAGGATAATATTACTTTGCTCAAGCAAGATTATCGTCTGCTTGAGGGGGAGTTCGATAAATTGGTATCTATCGAGATGATAGAGGCCGTCGGTAAACAGTATCTGCGCTCTTATATCGAGAAGTGTCAGTCTCTACTGCGCCCGGGTGGATTGATGGCCATTCAAGCGATCACCATTGCCGATCAGCGCTATGACTATTACAGCGACAATGTGGATTTTATCCAGAAATACATCTTCCCGGGAGGATTTCTGCCATCCATCACAGCCTTGACACAAACCACCACCAAACACAGTGACTTGGTGCTGCGAAACCTATTCGATATTGGTCAGGACTACGCGCAAACGCTCAACCACTGGCATCGACGCTTTAATGGTTCGCTGGCGCGCGTCAAACACTTAGGGTTTGATGAGCGTTTTATTCGCATGTGGAACTACTACTTCTGCTATTGCGAAGGGGGCTTTAAAGCCAAGAGCATCAGCACCGTTCATATGACATTTCAGCGACCATAACTGATGATTCGTTTACTGCTGATATCGAGCTGGTTTCAAGCGCTTTGGCTGCTCGCAGTATTAGGCAATGAGGCGTGGCAATGGTGGTTGGTTGCGCTGGTGGTGGCGACTTATGCGGTCACCATAGGGGTGTCAGCTAAGCCGTTGCCTTTGAGTTTTGTTGGTATCGTTTTCGCTGTTGGTATTGGCATCGACAGTGTCAATATGCTTGCGGGGGTACTGCGGTTCGAGTACGCGATGCATTCAACTTGGTTGATACCGATTTGGCTATCGGCGCTTTGGGCGATATTCATCTGGTACAGCACTTTTTTGTTGCCCTTGGTGAACACATACCCCAGTTGGATCGTAACAGTGATAGGAGGGCTCTCGGGCGCTTTGAGCTATTGGGCGGGAGAGCGGCTTGGTGCGGTTGAATTCGGCTATTCTCCCACACTCAGTTTACTGATTCTTTTTGGTCAGTGGATGGTGGTGATAGGTTTGATGTTAAGGATATACGGCAATGAAAAAGGTCATGACATTCCTGATTAGCGTGCTGTGCTTGTCTCAATACGCGCACGCCTCCATTTCAGCGGGACACGTTTCAGGGGGAGATAATGAACAGACGCAGAGCGCGCTATGGTCACACTGGCCGGTGGTCGGTCAGGCGCAGCTCTCCATGCTCTTTTTTGATATCTACCAGTCGGAGTTACGCGCGCCCAATGGTCAATACCGGGAAAGTGACGACGTGACGCCTCATCCACTCGCGCTCTCCATTACTTATCAGCGTAACATCAGCCAAGATCAGTTACTCAATGCCACGATGGAGCAGTGGCAAAAACTCGGCTACAGAGAAGAGGTTGCACAAGGTTGGTTGACTCGTTTGGCCGAGGTTTTCCCCAATATCGAACAGGGGCATAACTTAACGTATGTAACCAACGGTCAAGTGGGTGAGTTTTATTATACGCGTCAGTCGGATACGCAGCGCATTGGCATTATCGACGATGAAGCCTTTAATGATGCGTTTGTCTCAATATGGCTTTCCCCCAACACTGACTACCCAAGATTGCGTCAACAACTGATAGGAAAGCAGCGATGATATCTCGTTTAGGTGCTCGTTTAGCGGCGATACTTTTGAGTGTCGTAATAGTGGGGTGTAGCGCCGACATTGATGACTACCAAACTAGCAGTCCAGCGTTTGACTTGTTCGACTATTTTCAAGGCGAAACCCACGCGTGGGGTATGGTGCAAGACTATACAGATAAACAGACTCGGCGTTTTTTCGTCACTATTGACGGAACAGTAGAGGGTGACACGTTGACGCTGGTGGAAGATTTTCGTTTTGATGATGGCGAGTTGAGTCAGCGTATCTGGACGATAACACGCAGTGACGCTGGTCGCTACACCGGAAAAGCCGATGACATCATCGGTACCGCCCGCGGAAGAGAAGTCGGCAATGCGCTGCAATGGCAATACGATTTTGAACTGCAATTGGATGACGGCAGTGTGTCGGTCAGTTTTGATGATTGGCTATATCGACAAGATGAACGGCACGTGTTCAACCTGACCAAGATAAAGAAATGGGGGATGGAAGTGGGGCAAATCACGCTCTTTTTCCAAAAGCAGTAGGCGCCTTAAACAGTCCTCATCTCTAAGCGAGGCTCACATACTCTGAAATGAAAACGCCAGAAATGAAAAAGACTTTGCCGAGGCAAAGTCTTTTGACTATTGCTGCGAGGATGCTCGCTTAAAGCTTGTCAGTCAGCTCGATGGCTTGACCAATGTAGTTCGCGGGTGTCATCTCTTTCAGACGCGCTTTTTCGTGCTCTGGAAGCTCTAGACCGTCGATGAAATGACGCATTGCTTCACCATCAACGCGCTTACCACGAGTGAGCTCTTTTAGCTTCTCGTATGGCTTCTCAATACCGTAACGACGCATAACGGTTTGCACAGGCTCCGCAAGCACTTCCCAGTTTTTGTCTAGCTCAGCAAGCAGGGCTTCACGGTTCACTTCCAGTTTGCTGATGCCTTTTAGGGTCGACGTGTACGCAATGATTGCGTAACCCACACCCACACCAAGGTTACGTAGCACGGTAGAATCCGTTAGGTCACGTTGCCAACGAGAGATAGGCAGTTTTTGTGCTAGGTGGCCAAATACCGCGTTTGCTAAACCTAGGTTGCCTTCTGAGTTTTCAAAGTCGATTGGGTTGACTTTGTGTGGCATGGTTGAAGAACCAATTTCACCAGCAATGGTTTTTTGCTTGAAGTGACCCAGTGCGATGTAACCCCAAACGTCGCGATCGAAATCGATAAGGATGGTGTTGAAACGTGCGATGGCATCAAACAGTTCTGCGATGTAATCGTGCGGTTCGATCTGCGTCGTGTATGGGTTCCACGTTACGCCAAGAGATTGGGTAATGAACTCTTCAGAGAACTGGTGCCAATCAAGCTCAGGGTAGGCGGAAAGATGCGCGTTGTAGTTACCTACTGCGCCGTTGATTTTCGCGAGAATTTCAACATTTTCGATCTGCTTGTATTGACGTTCCATACGGTACGCCACGTTCGCCATCTCTTTACCCATAGTGGTCGGTGATGCTGGTTGACCGTGAGTACGAGAGAGTAGCGGGATGTCGCGGTACTCGACAGCCAGTGCTTTGATCGCATCAATGATATTTTTGATTTCAGGAAGAATCACGCTGTCACGCGCTTCTTTAAGCATAAGAGCGTGAGAGGTGTTGTTGATGTCTTCTGACGTACATGCAAAGTGAATGAATTCGTTCACGGCATGCAGTTCAGGAACGCCCGCGACTTTCTCTTTAAGGAAGTACTCAACGGCTTTAACGTCGTGGTTGGTGGTGCGCTCAATCTCTTTGATGCGAGCCGCGTCCTCTTCTGAGAAGTTGGCCGCTAGGTCATCAAGGAACTGGTTCGCTTCTGCACTGAAGGCAGGAACTTCTGCGATGGCATCGGTCGCTGCGAGCTTTTGTAACCAACGAATTTCAACGATAGAGCGGTACTTTAGTAGACCAAACTCACTAAAGATGCTGCGAAGTGCAATTGTCTTGCTACCGTAACGGCCGTCTACGGGTGAAACAGCAGTCAGTGCTGACAGTTCCATGATGTTCTCCTGAATTGGGTTTTAAATCTGGTGAGCTTTATACCAATAACTGTGGCAATTGTCACGAATATTGCGCAAACGTTTGCGCGATTCTTATCCGACAAAGAAAAAATAAGCTCGCCGAGTGGCGAGCCAAGATTCTCTATGACGTATCTTACATTCTGGCGAGCAAAATTTGTGCTTGCTCCACCATCTTCTTGCGTCCAAAAATGAGGTGGCGACGTTTGCCGCCCACTTGACGCCATAGCACGGCACTACGAATGCCAGAGAGCAACAAGGCACGCACTTTGTGCTGGTTGCTAGTCTGCTGTAATACGGACGGTGTGCCAGTGACCTGAATACGAGGGCCCACCGGACTGATGACATCCAGGTAGACGCTGGCAAGGTTGCTGATCATCTGCTCGCTGTGTAGGTCAAAGTGCTCAAGTTGGCGTTCCAACATCTGGATGCGATCGCCAAGCTGAGACATCGAGTCGCGGCGGGCGCTGAGTTTACGTTCAAGCGCCATGAGACTGATGATGTAGCGTGTGATTTCGCTGCCTGCTGGCGTGCTATCGATCCCTTTGACTAAACACTCAAGCCCCAGTTTAAGATCGGATTCACGACCATACACCGCCACTGTGTGGCTTGGATTGGTGTTTAAGACCGCTTTTAACGAGGTTTCGAACGCGTCATTGTCGCAGTAACCGTTCTTCGCCACTTGTTGAACCAAAGCGACAGCCTGGCAAATACCGGCAAAGGCAATGGTGCGGTCATAGAGTGCATTAGCCACCGATTCGTACTCCTATCAATAAACTGTTGATTACAGACACACTGTCCATTACAGACGCTGTTCGATGATGCCGCCACCCAAGCACACATCACCATCATAAAATACCGCGGATTGCCCTGGGGTCACCGCCACCTGAGGCTCATCAAAGGTAACCTTGATGTTCTCATCATCGATAGGTGTGATGGTACAAGGGATGTCGGTTTGGCGATAGCGGGTTTTTACCGTGCATTTGATTGGCTCGCGAATCGGTGTGCGATCGACCCAATGTAACTGTGAAGCCACCAAACCCTCAGACTTGAGCAGTGGGTGATCTGCACCTTGCACAGCAATTAACACATTGCGTTTCAGATCTTTGTCTGCCACGTACCAAGGGTCTTCATTACCGCCGCCACCTTTTTGACCACCAATGTGTAGTCCTTTACGCTGGCCTAGCGTGTGGTACATCAAACCTTGGTGTTCGCCAATCACTTTGCCTTCCGGTGTTTCGATTTTACCGGGTTGCGCAGGTAGATAGCGAGATAAGAAATCGGTAAATTTGCGCTCACCAATAAAACAGATGCCGGTGGAATCTTTTTTCTTGGCGGTGATCAAATCTTGCTCTTCGGCGATGCGTCGCACTTCCGGCTTTTCAAGCTCGCCAACAGGGAATAGGCTACGCGCTACTTGGTCACTGCTTAGTGTATAAAGGAAGTAGCTTTGATCTTTGTTGCCATCTAATCCACGCAGCATCTTAGGTGCTTCGCCATTGTCAGGGAAGGTGCGGCGCACGTAATGACCCATCGCAATGTAGTCGGCGTCGAGGACTTCGTCGGCGAATTCCAAGAATGCTTTAAATTTGATCTCTTTGTTGCAGAGAATATCCGGGTTCGGCGTGCGGCCCGCTTTGTATTCCGCCAAAAAGTATTCGAATACGTTATCCCAGTACTCGGCAGCAAAGTTAATGGTGTGCAGGTGGATGCCCAACTTGTCACACACCGCTTGCGCGTCGGCGAGATCTTCTGCTGCTGTACAGTATTCTTCGTTGTCGTCTTCTTCCCAGTTCTTCATGAACAAGCCTTCAACCTGATAGCCTTGTTGCTTTAACAGGTAGGCAGAAACGGACGAATCTACACCGCCAGACATACCGACGATGACTTTCTTTTTACTGTTGTCAGTACAGTTTTCAGACATTGGTCACACCACTCAATTTAACTGGATGCAAATTCTAGCAGAAAGCCGGTAGCGGTGACAGATCCGAGATCGAAATCACACCCATGCTTTTCAGCTTGTTCTCGCTAGGTTGTTATGCAGCCCATAGTTTGACAAATAGAGCCCAAGTTATCTGCTAAACACGGCAATGTACCTCGCGTAAATATCACAACATATCGGTTGATTGCGTTGATGGTCATTACGTCGACAGTTAGCTCGGATATCGTTGGGTAATGCAGGGTTAGTTGTGGCATAGTGGACGAAATTCAAGAGTCCTAGGCTCATCTATCTCATTATTAAGTGAACTCCTCATGACTGAACACCAAGACGAACTGCTGCAAGAAACGCAACTTATTGAAGTAATTGAAAACCAACTGCAAGATGGCAACCCCATCAAAGTGAAAGAAACGTTAATGCGTTTGATGATGACGGGCACAGCAAGAGACGAAGCAATTGCCATGATGGCTTGCGCAGTCTCAATCGAAATTTTTGATGTGATGAAAAACGATGGTGAGTTTAATCTTAAACGCTATTCCGAGCACTTGGATTTGTTGCCAGATTTGAGTTTTATGGAAGGCGAATAAGCCGCCGCTAATCCTTATCGACGTTGCTCTAGGTTAAATGCGCGAGCAAACGTTTGCTATACTAGCGGGAGTTGCCGCGCCAATAAGGGCGCGGTAGAATCGCGCCACTTTTTATCCCTTACTTTACTCTGATTATGAAATTTCCCGGCCAACGCAAATCCAAACATTACTTCCCGGTTCATGCTCGCGATCCTTTAGTGACTCAAGCGCAGGACAGCAAGAAAATGTCACGCACCCACATTATTGGTATCGACCAAACCTTAGTGGATATTGAAGCCAAAGTGTGTAGCACGCTCATCGAAAAATACCAGTTAAGTAAGGGACACTCACTGGTGATTGATGATGCGACGGCCGAAGCGTTATACGACGAACTAAAGCGCGATGATTTGATCACCAATGAATACGCGGGTGGTACGATTGGCAATACCTTGCACAACTATTCTGTGTTGGCGGATGACCGTTCGACGCTACTGGGTGTCATGAGTCAGGACATCAAGATCGGCAGTTACGGCTATCGTTATTTGTGCAATACCTCCAGTCGAATGGACTTGAATTATCTGCAAGGCGTCGACGGCGCGATTGGACGCTGCTTCGCGCTGATCACCGAAGACGGGGAGCGCACTTTTGCCATTAGTGAAGGGCAGATGAACCAGCTTAAACCAGAGAGCATTCCAGAAAAAATCTTTAAAAATGCCTCTGCACTGGTGCTGACTGCGTATTTGGTGCGCTGCAAAGCGGGCGATCCGATGCCAGAAGCGACCATGCGCGCTATTGAGTACGCGAAAAAGCACGATGTACCAGTCGTTCTCACGCTAGGGACTAAGTTTGTCATCCAAGATGATCCGCAGTTTTGGCAGCAATTTTTGCGCGATTATGTCACCGTTGTGGCGATGAATGAAGATGAGGCGCATGCGCTCACTGGGGAGAGCGACCCGCTTGCGGCATCAGACAAAGCCTTGGAGTGGGTCGATTTGGTGCTGTGTACTGCTGGGCCACTTGGCTTGTTTATGGCTGGTTATACCGAAGAAGCAGCCAAACGTGAAACGTCATTGCCTTTGTTGCCAGGTAGTATTGCGGAATTCAATCGTTATGAATTTAGCCGCCCAGCATTAAAAGATAATTGCGATCAAGCGATCAAAGTGTATTCTCATATTTCACCATACATGGGTGGTCCGGAGAAAATTAAAAACACTAATGGTGCCGGTGATGCGGCATTGTCTGCGTTGTTGCACGATATGGCCGCGAATAAATACCACAAAGAAAATGTGCCCAACTCGAGTAAACACGCGCATGCGTTTTTAACTTACTCTTCTTTTTCACAAGTGTGTAAGTATTCTAACCGTGCCAGTTATGAGGTATTGGTTCAGCACTCTCCACGTCTTTCGAAAGGTTTACCAGAGCGAGAAGATAGCTTGGAAGAAGCCTACTGGGAAAGATAAACGAAAAAAGCGCCAACAGGCGCTTTTTTTGAACTAACTTACATCGAAAGTTAGATCAGGAACTCTTCTAGGCTCTTGCCTGCATCCAATTGCTGTTGAATAGCAGATGGGGTGCGACCTTGACCGGTCCAAGTTTTAGTTTCACCGCTTGCATCCACGTATTTATATTTTGGTGGACGAGGTGCACGTTTCGATTTTGTTTTGGTTTTTGTTTCACCAGCAAGCGCAGAGTAAAGGGCATCAATATCGATACCTTCTTTAGATATTTGCTCAGCAATTGCAGCCAGTTTGGCTTCTTGCTCTGCCGCTGCTGCACGCTGCGCTTCTTCCTCTTCTTTACGCTCAGTAAAGACTGTCGTTAATTTGCTTAGGGCGTCTTCCAGTTGCTCAAGAGTCAGTTCACGTGCTGCTGCACGAAGACTACGAATATTTAATAGTGTTTTTGTTAGTTCAGACATAACATCTCTCATTGTTATCTTATTTAAGAGTATTTCTTAAATACTAATCCTGATATTTAAACATTACAATCCATTCTTAGCAGAATGCGATAAATTTATTGTTACTGTCAGCCAAATTTACCTTTCTTTACTTTATTGGACCGATCATTCGGCTAAGTCCTGTTTTGACGCTCAGATTTAATAATAGAGTTTCATATCTATTATTAAACGTTTCTAATCCTGATGGCACTGTTTAGATAAAAGTCGCCGAAATCAGCATGAGAACGAATTTGCCTAATAGTTGGCATTATAATGTCGATATAGTTCAAATGAACCACCTCAATACGTTTTCTTTTACGATTTCGATCACAGCACATATTTCGACTTCGAGAAAGTGCTATCTATTTGGTATTGCAGTCAACACCGAGTTTTTAATGTCCCGGGCGTTGTACGTCAGCACAGTGTGAAATGTCACCAAATTGAGAGTTGGCTTCCCGTTTGTACCATCGCTAAGCAATAAAAGTGACAACAAAACGAGCCAAATTGTTGAAATGCAGTTTTAGATGGGTACAATGGCGCCACCTAATGCATGACTACAGCAAAACCTTTGTTAATTTGATGTTTCATTGGTTGATTATTTTGGTTGTGCGGTAGAGGAGCGGAATAAAATAGTAGCGTTTGTTGGGGTGATGCCAATGAGCATGCGTGAAAGGTTATCTCGCCGAAGTGGGCTTCCATATCAAAGGAGCTCGCTGGGGTTAGTCTCGAAAGGGCTAACACTGCCATAGTCTATAATGTGTAAAACTATGGAGCGCTACTGTAGGGTTGGGTGAAGTGTCTACTTCCCTGTCGCTAAGTTCAACATTATCAACGGCCTCGTGCGGTTGACTAATCTGCAGTAGATCTCTAACCATTTATTACTGGTTTTTGAAGATCATGAATTTAATTGATTTTGCCTCATCTCCTTTATCTCTTTTGCCACCACTCGTGGCGTTGAGTCTTGCGATCATTACGCGTCGCGTTCTTGTGTCTCTCGGTGTGGGTATCGTTTTAGGTGCCGTATTGCTTAACGACTATTCGTTTGCGAGTGCGTCGGGTTATCTTGCGTCAACCGTATCGGGCGTTTTCGTAGAAGACGGTGGCCTCAATGCTTGGAACATGAGTATTGTTGGCTTCTTGCTTTTGCTCGGTATGATGACAGCACTGCTGACGCTCTCAGGCGGCACTCGCGCGTTCGCTGAATGGGCGCAGTCTCGTGTGAAAAGTAAGCGCGGTTCAAAACTGCTTGCTGCGTTTTTGGGCGTGTTCATTTTTGTCGATGACTACTTTAACAGCTTGGCGGTGGGCGCGATTTCTCGCCCAGTCACGGACCGTTTTTACGTCTCTCGCTCTAAGCTGGCTTACATTCTCGATTCGACCGCTGCCCCTATGTGTGTCTTGATGCCCGCATCAAGCTGGGGTGCCTACATTATGACCATTATTGGTGGCATCTTAGTCTCTCATGGCATCACAGAGTATTCCGCGTTGGGCGCTTACGTGCGTTTGATTCCGATGAACTTCTATGCGGTATTTGCGCTGTTGATGGTGTTTGCTGTGGCTTGGTTTGGTCTCGACATCGGTAAGATGCGTAGCCATGAAATTGCGGCGTCTCAAGGCCGTGGCTTTGACAAAGATGCAGAGAACGATACCAAAGAAGCGCATGAGCTCAATGAAGAGCTGGATATTCGTGAAAGCGAAGGCGGACGCGTTCTTGATTTGGTTTTGCCTATCGTGCTGTTAATCATTGCAACGGTCGCGGCCATGCTTTACACCGGTGGTCAGGCGCTTAAAGCGGATGGTGAAGCGTTTAATCTACTGGGCGCTTTTGAAAACACCGATGTGGGTTTGTCTTTGATCTACGGTGGTATTGTGGGTTTGGCAACCGCGCTGTTTACGGTGGTTAAGCAACGCATTGCGACCATCGAAATTGCTCGTACACTGTGGATTGGTGCGCGCTCAATGTTTGGTGCGATCCTCATTCTAGTCTTCGCGTGGACCATTGGTAGCGTGATTGGTGACATGAACACAGGTAAATACTTGTCAACGCTGGCGCAAGGTAGCATCAACCCACATTGGTTGCCGGTTATCCTGTTCTTGCTCTCGGGCTTGATGGCGTTCTCGACCGGTACCTCTTGGGGTACATTCGGTATCATGTTGCCGATTGCGGGTGATATGGCTGGAGCAACAGATATTGCCTTGATGTTGCCAATGCTGAGTGCGGTGCTCGCAGGTTCGGTCTTTGGTGATCACTGCTCACCGATTTCAGATACCACGATTTTGTCTTCGAC